>JAEOSY010000172.1 GCA_016840125.1 Candidatus Helarchaeota archaeon
CTGGCTGCAGCTTTGAGTCATTCGGAACTACCCAAAGGCAAAAGCGTCGCAATTTTTACTTTTGGAGGGTCTCTTGGGGTTATGATGACCGATGCGGCAGAAAAATACGGCTTGGATGTAGCACCCCTTAAAGAGTCTCAGATCGAAACTTTAAATAAAATTCTACCGGAATATTGGTCCCATTCTAACCCGATTGATGTTACTGATGGAGGATCTATTTATGAACCCCGAACTCTCTTGAAAGTTTTCGCTATGATCCTCGAAGAATTCGATGTCCTCTTCCTTATTGCCCCAGTGTTTGAACATAATGAGATTTTTGACTACGCTGAGAATGAAATGGATTTTCGTAAGATGTATCGTCAATTTATCAAAAGTAATATCAAGCGCTTTAATCGCCTTACACAATCGGGAAAGCCAATTTTTGTGTTGGGGGAGTATGGTGAAATCTCAGACCTCTTTTACAAGCATGGGATCCCAGTTTATGAATCGTTTGAGCAGATTGCAAGAACTTATGCTCGAATCTATGCTTATTCAAAAATTCTCAAAATGAGGAATGGAATCAACAAGAAGATAATGTAAAAGATAGAATTTTTTACATATATTTTTTAAAATTTCATTAAAAAAACCAAACATCTTCAAAAATTAATCATTTAGTGCCCATACCCATGAGCCCAATTACGTCTCTAACACTTTTGGAATGTTTCAATGTTTTTGCTAAAAGAGTATTTAAATTCTCACTCATTTTAGCAATCAACTCGAGCGCCGCAGGTGAGTATAATGGTAATAGTTTTTCGAGTTGTTTCGTTTGAGTTTCACTCTTGGATAAAATATCTAAGAAAGTTTTTAGAAGTGAGAATACATTTGAAATTTTCCCTTGAAAGAATACGCGAGCTTCACTGATGGATTCCACCTCGGCTAATTGGATGGTCTTTTTCATTAAATCTGAACAGAACGCATTTTTTTCGCCACCAGTCACTTGATTTTTAACTAGATCCACGAAGACCGATGACTTTTTAAAATTTACAGTATTAATTGGATGTGTTCCTACTATTAAATACTCACCGGGCATTTCCGCCCAAAATTTAACCGAGGGATGTGGATAAAAATTTAAGATAGTCCCAATCATTTCTTCAACTTGTTTTCTAGACTCTCCAACAAATACAGTTTGTTTTTGAGTTAAGAGAGCAAAGATTACTTTATCTATGTCTTCCTCTATTAGGGAAATAAGATTATTAAATTGAATCCGAGCTTGTTCTTCAGTTAAAACATCAGCTGTTATTCCCGATTTATAGTATTCTTCAAATAAAGATGCCTGAACGCTTCCTATATACTGGTTTAAATCAGCCCAGTTTTCGACAGCATCTTGTACATAGGGTGTTAACTTGACAATCTCATCCGATGTAGGATTTGCCTCATATTTCTGTAAATAATTGCTGATACTCGGCAAAAGCTGCTGGGTTATGTTGTAAATTATGGTATTAAGCTGATAAAACATAAACCAGTCTTTTTCTTTCATAAAAAAACAGAGTAAATGTGAGAGATCACCTTTTTTCGATTTGTAGTTAAAACCTATAAGATACACAAGATACTGCGAATTTGGTAGATAAAGGAGATTTGGTTGTTTTAATAGAGATTTCAGCTTTTTATGGCCTAATTTTTCTGAAATCTGTTCCAAATGGCGTTTAAACTCATAAAAATGAGCAGCATCTTCCGATTTAATGAAAAGAATTTGGAGTGCCGGTCCGATTAAGAAGGGTTTTAGGGCTACTTTTAACAGCAGCGGAAATCCTTTTCTACTGGGTTGTACCTGTAAAACCGTATCACATAACACCGCAAACGCATCAAATTCTGTGAGTTCCCCGTGCCAAGTTGACGCAGAAGGGAAAGTTTCATGAAAATTTTTCGCTAATTTATTTAAAATGGATTCGACTTGCTCTTGGGATATAGTAATATCCAGACTTATCCCAAAAACAAATGTAAACCCCTGAAAAGTCTTAAAAAATAAATTTACATTTGAAAATTTTATAGAATCAAGTACCCCCTCCCCTAACTGTGTCGAAAATGTCAATAGCGCATGGAAGAATCCCCCTACTAATTGTATATTATCAAAGCTCATATCCCCATAGGACCGATGGAATGCACAGACGCCATCTTTTATTATCATAACAGTATAGGACAGTTTAATCCCACATTACTATTTTAGAAAATTTTTCAATTAATACGATAATTAATATTTATGAGTTTGATATAAATTCTGGTAGTCCTCATTATTCTATCTAATCCCTAAAAGTGGAATTTTACATAAACGTAAAAGAAAGAAGTACAGGGTATGGGAACAGAATGAAAAGATTCGGATTTAAAATCGTATTACTGGGTGATCCGGGGGTAGGAAAAACGTCCCTTGTGCTCCGTTATGTCAATAACAGCTTTAGTGAACAATATACAAAAACAATAGGTGCCGACTTTCTTATCAAAAGCTTGGATTTATTTAAAACGCATTTTCGGCTTATTATTTGGGACATCGGAGGAGAGAAACACTGGACAGCCGTCCGCGAACGGTATATGCAAGGTGCAGATGGTTGTATTTTAGTTCTTGATACTGCTCAAAAACAGGATGGTAACGAATATATAAACCAATGGCTAAAGGAAATCCAGGATTTTCGCGGAGAACGTATCCCAACGATAATTGTTGGAAACAAGATTGACCTGAAACCCGCATTTAATATTCATGAATTCGCAGATCATGTTAAAAGCTTGGGTTACAACTTTGTTCGAGCAAGTGCAAAAACAGGAGATAGCGTAAATTCCTTTTTCACACAACTTACTGCTGATATTTACAATCAAAAATTAATTAAACTCCAAGAAATGCAAAAACAAGGTTTGTACCCTACTTAATAACTCTATTTTTCATTGATTAGAGTTGCAAAAAAACATTCAAGTAATGGGTCACCCTAATTCTCATTATCAATTTTTCGAATAGAAAACAAAGACAACGAATATGATTAACCAAATAAATCTTCAGTATGAGTGTAATGTGCTCTAATTCCACCTCGAAATGGAATTATATTATAAATTTACCCTACGCTATAACGAAAATTAATTATGAATTGCTTACACAAAAGAAATTGGAAGTTAAGTTCAATGGAAGATATTAGAAAGAATTTCAAAACTCCCCCACGAGAATTTAGTCCAGTTCCGTTTTGGTTCTTAAATAGCGACCTATCAGATGAAGAGATTGATTGGAATCTGGATGAATTTGTTGATAAACACATCTTTAATGTTGTTGCCCACCCACGAACTGGAATGAACGTCGAGTATTTCTCGGAGGCATTTTGGGAACGAATGACATCAATAGTTGAAAAATGTCACGAAAGAAATATTAAAGTATTCTTATATGATGAGTATAATTGGCCTTCAGGTGTTATGGGGGGTATATTATTACGTGACCATCCTGAATTCAGGAATATAGGGCTCAAATATTATGTTTATAAAGCTAAAGGTGGAAAACGATTTGAATTAGAGCTCCCAGAGCGCTTTTTGATAGCAAAGGCCGTGAATACAGAGAACGAGGAAACGCTCGATCTAAAGGATTTTATTATTGACAATACATTAAATTGGGTCCCAGAATCGGGTAAATGGAACGTCCTAGTCTTTTATAAAAAAGTTTTTGAAGATCCCACTTTTAATACACTCGCTGCGCCTTGGTGTAAGGGTGAACGGGGATACATTGATGTTCTAAATCCTCAAGCGCTTGAATATTTTATAGAACTCACATATGACGAATATAAAAAGCGGCTTGGCGAATACTTTGGGAATACTATCATTGGGATTTTTACTGATGAACCATCTAATTATGTTGGCTTGATGTGGACTCCCAATTTCTTGAATATTTTTGAAAAGGAGAAAGGGTACCGATTAGAGGACCGAGCTCAGGAGCTTGCCCTTCCAATCGGTGAATACGTGAAAACGCGCTGTGATTATAATGAAGTTGCTATGCGTTTATATGAAAACGCCTATTATTCACAAATTTCAAGTTGGTGTGAAGCAAATAACATTGTCTTTACCGGCCATCTAAATATGGAAGAAAATTTGGATCATCTTCCTAAGATACATGGAGCTCTATACCCCTTGTTGAGTAAGATGCAGTTACCTGGTATTGATTATTTAGCTGATATGCCTGGATATGATAAAATTCCATATCTTACTACAAAACCAAGTCTTTTTTGCCCGAATTTTACGGCGAAATTTATCAGTAGCATTGCACATTTACGAGGCGCGAAAAGAGTCCTCTGCGAAATATTTGGGGGTGTGGGATGGAAAACCACATTTGAACGCATGAAATCTACGATAGACTGGATTGAAGCATGTGGGATTAATATGATTAACTGGCATGCGGCACATATGGCTTTAGAAGGCTGCAGGAAACGAGACTTTCCCCCATCACACTTTGTTCAACAACCTTATTGGGATCAATATCAAATATTTTCAGATTATATAACTCGTATAAGTTTTATGAACCAGGGTACTCATATAGCAGATATTGCGTTATTTTTCCCCATTTCAACATATTGGGCTGAATTCTCGCTTTTAAAGCGTCCAAAATCTTGGCAAAAAAACTTGCGTATCTTATTTAGAGTGATAAATTCTTTCTTGAAAATTCAACGAGATTATGATATTATCTTTGAAGACGCACTTTTAAACGATGAAATAGTTGTAAAGAACGCAGAACTTCATGCAAATCAAGAAAAATTCAAGATTCTTCTCCTTCCACCAACTACTTCAATCCCTGTAAAAATTCTGAGAAAATTTGAGGAATTCTATTTGAATGGCGGAAAAATTTTCTCACTCGGAGAATTGCCCACTAATTCTAGAGCAAAGAAAAATGATCCAGAGATAATTCAAATAGTTAAAAATATTTTCGGGGAAAAACCCGAAAAAAATAAGAAAAAAAATATTCAGAAAAATGCGAACGGGGGCATTGCAATCAATTTCCCTTTGAAGGGAGGTTCTAGTGAAAAAAAAATTCGAGATTATTTGAAATCCTATCTGGAGGATTTAATCCCATTTGATCTCCAAATTATTTCAAATGATAGAGAGTCCTTTATTTACAATCATCACAGGTTGGAAGATGGCGAGGTTTATTTCATTGCAAATTTATCTAAGAAAATTATTAATAGTGAAATCCAGATTCGAAACCA
>JAEOSY010000173.1 GCA_016840125.1 Candidatus Helarchaeota archaeon
ATGCAATCCTTCGCTCCACCTTCGGGCGGATAGTGGTTCTTCACGGGCACCAGACGAACCTAACGAAATGGGGGTTGAAGCTTGGTTGGGGTGTCCAAGCAGGACGGGCGCTGAAGAAGCACCTAGCGGACGAGCGGTACTGGGGGATCGAGCTAGAGCCTACAGATTACCTCATTGTGGGACATTGCCATGTGGCTTACAGCGACCCACATACGAAGGTGTATTCACCCGGCTGTTGGGTTGGGGACTACAGCAATAGAAACGTGGGGTGGTATATTATAATTAATGATGAGGCGGAGGAATCACCCAAAAGCTTTATAAAAATGAGGCGCTGGGGTACATTTCACTTTAAAACGAGATGCGAGTGTGGGTATAACAACTTGAGAAATGATGATCTCTACTGCCCCGCTTGCAAGAGGGATATTTTGCCAAGATGTGAGAAGCCCAATTGTGATCGGTCCTTACGTGGGGAAGAGACTCACATTTGTAAAAAACACAATCCAAACCTTCGGTTCTATGAATGATAATAAGGGATGTGGATGGTACCGAGACCAAACCGAACTGGGATCTTTGAGCGATTACGAAGAGAATTTCAAACCTACGTGGCTCTCATAAGAGCAATTCTCGATGATATATTAGATAATGAAAGTAACATTAAGTTCAGTGGGCGTTACATCTATCAGTCGTTGTCTGTGGATGAGCGGCGCATATTCAGTCTCATCACGAGCATTGTTCCGACTTGTGAAGGAAAAAAGGGAGTGATTTTAAGTACGAATTGGGATGAATTGGAAGTTCTGGCGAATTTATTAAGTTCAATCTTTCCCAAGTTGAACGTCTTGCTGATCACAGACAAACAAGTTCAAGCCCACTGGGACTGGATTAATAAGAAGTATTGGGGCGGTGATGAGCCCCCACTTGACCTCAAGGACTGCGACTTCTTATTGTGTGAACCCCATAGCTTTTTACGGTTGAAATGGGATTTTAAGGGAGTTATTACGGATATAGGAACGGTATGCTTTCATAATGTGAAGGTCTCCGATTGGTATTTTAGTGAAACCCTCGCAATTGCGTTAAAGCTTTCTTCTGCAAAATTACCCATCCCCCTTTTTTTCAGTTCTGTTTCAGATCTCCCCCATATCCGAAACGCAAAACGAACTAGGGCGCCTCAATCACCGATGTTTAAAGTTGGTGATGACGGATCTGGTGTTTCTTGGTCGAATCTAATCAATCCACTTCAAGGCTGGAATGAATATGACTCCTATCTAGAACATTCAATAATCAAATTGCACCGGTTAGGAGGCAATTCAAATTACAGGAGGATCAGGAAGATCTTGCTCCTTACAAGTAAGCAAGACCACTCCGTATTTTATAGATTACTATCTGAGCAATGGGGTGCCTTACAGAGCAACTTCGAGGTAATATCACCTTTCGACGTACCAAGTACCGTCAAGACCGCAGATATTATCCTAGTTGAAGATACTCTACTCCACCCAAGAGCGCCCCCTAATGGAATTGAGTATTGGTTAGATATAATAAAAGATGCCCTCCAATATCTCAAGTCGAATGGAGAAGTTATCTTCTTTTCCCCTATTGAAAAGGTACATGGGAACGAATTGTGTATATCCAGTTTCTTTCCTTTAACCTTTTCCCAGACTCAGAGAGAGGTGTTGATTCAATTTTTACTCTTTCATGAGTGTCTTCTGGAACATGAGATTGTAAATAGAATAAGCAATTTTCTTGATTACTCGTCAGTTCGCCTTAGCTCGCGGGAACTAAGATTCTTATTGACACGACTCGAGGTTTATAAAGTCGCCAAAAAAAGTCGTGGGCGATGGGCTTGTACTCACCGAGACACCGACAAGGATGCGCCTGATGGCTGGACGATAATCCGATTTAGGAGCTTCCTTGAACATCGAATCCAATATTTGTTACATAAACGAAATGGTCACGAAATCGATTCAGAGGATGACTTCAATTTCTTTGTGATTAAGGCGCGAAAGCTGACCCGTTTATTCAAGTATTGCCCCAATATCACGAATTTGGATGTTTTACTTCAACTTGGGTCTGCTTTCATTTCTGACGACAGCATTGAATGGGATCTTGGAAATAATCTGAATGACTATCGGTATGCCGCCTCAAATTTCGCGCGAGTGAACCCGGAACTGAAACAGTATCACCAGGATGACCAAGCGGCGCCGCCCGAACTGAAGGAAGAACCTGAACGCCTCTCCCCCCATCGTCGAAAAAAACCGGTTGGGCGGAAAGGGGGGACGGATCGCAGGAACAATGACGAACTTGAGGAGCGCATCTTACGTTTAATCCGCTACTACGAGCGGGAAACACATCAGCCAATCTATTGGGAAGATGTTGTTAAGGAGCTAGGAATATCTCGGAGTACTGGATATCGAAGAATACAACATCTCATAGACGCTGGAGATCTAAGGGAGGTTCCAACGAAAGTGGATGGTAGGGGTAAACCCCTCTTCCTCGAACTTAAATCCTTACGTGAAAACGGTAAGTCTGAGTTTCGTGGGCGACCGAGGAAGTATGTCGTGACCAAGCTGTTTGACCTTTCAGCCATCGACAGAAGAACCTGCGGCCCATGCCGCTATTTCCATAAGAACCGGTGTGGCATAATCACAGATCTCATCGAGATGGAGATGCAGGAATATATCCCCTATCCGAGCATTCGAGAGTCGATCCTACACAAAAAGCTGACGTATCTTGAAATCATTCCCCGTCAGAGGGCGTGCCCGCATTTCAACAAGAGAAAAAGGGACTACCATCTCAAATCCCTTAAGGTTCAGCACAGCACTGAATTGAATGATAATCGTATTACCGACATCGAAAAGTACGTGTGTGTGGAGTGTGATGGAGACATGGACTACCTACCCGACCCCTGGACTATCAAATGTCCAAACTGCCATTCAAAATATACCTGGTTACGTGAGGATGTGCATCATCGGATCAAAGTCAACGTGGATTCTGAGGCTGCAAAGAATAACGTAGTGCGGAAAATCTGTGGTACCACCAAAGAGCGAGTACCCAAAGAGGGGAAAGTGGTTAAACAAAAGGAAGCGATGACTAAAAGGTACCAAACACAAATGGCAAAAATGAAGAGGGCGGCTAAGAAAAGAAATCCCTTTCTGTATTTAGTGAACGTTTTTCGAGTTTTTTACCACCTGTTAAAGACCGATTTTAAACTCAGGGAAGTCCTGCCATCCAAATACGGTGCAGTAGCGTTCTATATGAAACGGTTGCTCGGCATTCTGGTGAGCTACATATTGGCGACCATGGAATTTAAGACGTTGCAACAGTACAAGCGGTTTGAGGCTATAGATGTGCGGGAGATCGACGATCATGTGTTCGTCCAGCTCGATCAGATCCGGAAATTGTTCCAGCCACCCGCGGACGACCCAGACCGGCAGCAGACGCCAACCCTCAAGCAGTTCCAGACGGCTGAACGAGTCATCGCCAATCAATTCTCCCAGGTGTATAAGATCTTTTTCGAAAAGCTCGGCTTCCCTATCTCAAACCGAAAGCTGTTACGTTATGTGAATGAATTCCTGGAGCGCCCCTTTCGGGGATCCAAAGGGTATAGCCAGGGTAATACGCTCATCAACTGTGCCCATAAAATTTGCTATGAGAGCACGCAAACCCTGTTGTTCGACAACGGGTATGGGAAGGTATGTCCTGGAGTGGCCGAGCACACCCACCCCAAATTTGGGGTCGTTCTCGATTTATCGGATCCTGTGAAAATTGCATATCGAATTTCATTGATAGAAGCTCTAGTGGAGGGGGAAATTACCGAGGCGGATTTCCGTTCCGTCTTAGGGCGGCACCAACGTGATATCCACCTCATGAAGTTTGACTCCTTCCGAAAATTAGAAAAGATCATTGAAGCCGCCAACCAGAAAGTCATCTACCCGATTACCAACAGTTCAGGTCAACTCTTTCATGATGAGGTTCCGCTGTGGAAGGCTTTTGAACAATTTACAACTCGATTGGCTCACGACTTGAAGTCTGGTGAGGAGCTGACATCCGCCTTCGTGTATGCCCCCATCAAAGCCGATTACGAGTTTGTCGCCCAGATTCTAAAGGAATACAACATACTCATCCCAAGTCTTAAAAATAGGGAATATCTTCAAGAGAGAACACTCAAATTAAACCCTCGGACAGTTTCCTCTCATAATTTTGCTCCATTCGATGTAACGGTCTTTGATACCAGAAGCTGTGATCTCAAGATCCTTTCTTGAAGAAAAGTGGTAGAAAAATTCATACGTTTGATCTTCTTTTAAACTCTAAGTTTAAAAGTGAGGTGAGATTAAAATCTCAGAGGGAATATACCGCGCATTGTTCATAAGGATTTGCAGGTGAAATGCGCAAATTCTAAATTTGCGCAAAATTTCTGGGTGAGATAAATGGAATTTAGAAAAAACAAAAATCACCCTGTATCAGAAAAATTTTTTACATAAATAGTCGTTAATCTACCTAAATTCTATCTTTTTTTATTTTTATTTGTTACTTTACCATTAATTTTCATTTCTCTTGCCCTAAAAAATTAAGGAAGCGAAATTAGTTTTATTGGTAAGGGCATCCTTAAATTCTTCTTCGGTTAATTCAACAATTCTATCAGCGCCATCCTTAATCCCCTCCTTTACTGAAAGTTTTCCACCTTTAACTTCAATATATGCTTGGAAAACACCATGGACGATGAATTGAACAATCACCCTATCTTCGGCATCTTCTAGTTCATCCTGAAGATCTTCGTTAGTTCTAGCCATCTCTTCGAGAGCTGCGAGGAAATGAAGCAAATCATTAGCTTCGATTTCTTTCGATTCAAGCTTTTTCCTTATTTTATCAATTGCCCCCATTTCACGATCATCCTTTTTTATTATTTTATCTATCTTTAGTTTATAAGTTACGGAGATAACCCACCATTTTTACATAAAAAAACGGCACAAACAACAGTGAATTTAGTATGTACCCTTCTTTTTCCGACGCATTTTACTAAAATTTTTTAGCTTTAATTTCAGAGTATTCTTCGAATTTAGAAAAGCAAAAATCACCCTGTATCAAATTTTTTTTACTAAATTTTCTGAAAAATAGGAAATGTGGAAAACGAGTCTTGTAAAGAAAGATCCCTCTTAATAATCATTATATGGTATTAAGTGCCCCCTTTTTAGGGTAATGACTTATTTTCGCATGTATACAGATCTCTCCGATATTTTAATCGTGTTAGATTGACCCGTCAATTTCTAAGGATCAGGTAGATTTTACAAGGATCTGCGAATGAAATAAAATAAATGTAAGATTAAATAAGTGATATGCTATCATTTCCTGTGATCAAAAGAATTTTGCGCAAACATGCGAATGAAATGAAATAAATGTAAGATTAAAAAAGTGGTATGCTTAAATATGATTTTAGTATACATTTTACTGATGAATATGTCAATAGATACTGATAAAATTTCTTCTAAAATGGAAGAAAAAATGCGCAAAAAGGTCTCTGATGAGAGTAGAATGCGCAAAATCGAGAAATGCGCAAATCCCGTCGAGATCACCTTTTTCTGTGAGCTTGAGGGATATGATATTAAAACGTTGAATATGTCAACGGGCAAGGGCTCCTACATGCTGAAAGCTGGGGAACGGACGGTAACCGTTAAATATACCTCGAAACGGAAGGAAGCTGAAAAGAAAGTCACCATGACTCTCTATAAAATGAAAGGGCTTCGCGGGTTCCTACGGAGAGCTGCGGAAACCCGGCTTCTTAAGCTGAAGGCGACAGGAAACGTCGCAACCGGACCGTGCACCCCAAACCCGAGTTACCCGCATCAGGAAATTTTAGATGCACACTTGGAAATGGGCTACCATCTACAGGGATCATGTAACCCGAAGTGCATGGTACGACGGATTTATGGGAATTTAGGTTACCCCGCACCGATCAGGATTATTCCCCCCTATATCGCGAAGCCTACCACCGAAAACCTTCCCACCCCAGTAACCCGATATCTGGATGAGAATGTTGGGTCGATCTTTGGGCTTGACCGCTCCGTTCAATACCACAATGGGGAATCCACCCTGAAGGTGGAGACCTTTAACATTATTAATCGAAAGACAGATGTCGCAGTCAATAACTTCATGAAACACACCGCGAGTGGCGTCTTTCCGTTCAAGATGGTCTTCTTGCTGAACTCTGAAACTCCGCAGGAGCTACTAAAGAATGTTGGATTTTTCATTGACACACTCTTCGAGGTAAATGAGGGACATGTACAACTTGGCGCGGATAAGAGTAACGGTGCTGGACGGGTGAAGATCAATGTCACTGAGGCGAGGGTAAATAAAAAGATCCCCGAACTCGAAGCGTTCATAAAATCCGAGGAGACAAGCACGCATCCAGTCGTTTTTGGGGGTATTGAACTCCAAAATACCACAACGGAGTATATCCTCGATCCATCCTTTGGGAAACATGCCTTAGACACCTTCATTGCCTCGTTGAGGAGTGCATGATGCGATTCCTGCGTGCCGAGTTTCAGGTCGTTACCCCGATCGTCCATAATACCCAGTTCATTAGTGGGCACTACTTCCTTCGCTACTTTAACCACAATACCAACGCATTAGGGATGATCGTTGATTCGCATAGATTGAGGCGTTCCGATATAGCCAACTTTTTTACCCCTTACACGCTCCCTGCTCGGTTTCAATTTGAATTCTATAATAGTATCTCGCGAACTGTACCTCAGACTTCTTCCTTTTTTGGGAGCCGCAAATTCTTCACACTAGAGAATTCATTAGTGATGGATGTTTTGGACCCTTCCCCCGATCAACTGAAGGAATTTCAAGAAGTGATTCGAACTACCCGCGAGTTCCATTTTGGGGGCAAAGAATCAGATGGAAATGGAATTTGCCATTATAGATGTGCTGATGTGCATGAGTACGCCTACCCCGTTCCCACGTCCAAAAATTTTATCGTGGAATTCATGAGCGATCTCGTTCCACGGAAAAAAATCAACACCAAAGGATTGGTTCAGCTCCTTCGATCACAGATTCCCGACCCACTGCCTGAGGATTACCAATTGGAGACAAAATCCCTCGCCGAGCTCGAGCACAAAAAATACTATATCAAGGAGAATATGGAGTTCCAAGTGGTTCCCCAACGGTCGATGATCCATCTACAAACGAATTACCCTGAATACAACCAGTACCTTGCTGAGGCAGGGCTACGGGGGATTGGACAGCTTCGGAGCGCGGGCTTAGGCAAATTTCAATTGTGCAACCCCATCGCATCTCCGATGCATCACCATGGATCTTATAGCCCGACTGTTACCTCCTTTTCCGAGGATGAGAAACAATTTCTCAAGGCGGTCTTACTCCATGATCTGGTTCCAAAAGTGGGGGGGACTGAATTCCTGAAAGAGTACAATAACACGAACCAGAACTTAAGTGGGGTACTACTAACACTCCATCATCACTGGCATGAACTTCGCGGAGCCAAGACCATTTCATTACGGGAATTCCTCCAACTCGTACGAGAACAATATGGTAATAGGGTTGCTACACTCTATTACAAGCTGGCGCTCTCCGATCAGTTAGCTGCCAGCATAACCCGCGTGAGACGCATTCCTACCTATTCCCGTTACCTCGCAGGGCACGCTATGACTGAAAAGATTAATTTGCTAGAGCTGCCCCAATCCCTCCTCCCGATTGAATCCCCTTTCAAGCTCTGGAAGCTCGTTATGAAATCACCTGAACTCTCCATACTGAATGAATCCCTCAAATACGGGGATCAACCCCTCTCTACCCATCTTCTCTTAACTCTCAACTTCGGCGCGCACTTGATCCGGAATAAACTAGCCTACATCATGGCTCGAATTGTACCCCGCAGTGAGAAGAAATTCATCGAGAGGTTCTGGTATAAAATTTTCAGTATCACACAACAAAAGGAAGTGAGTATTTACGTAATTGAGGAAAAAATCCCGGAGTATCCGGCTGCATTGGTGAAGGAAATTACAGTAAAATCAATCCGTCCTGAGACCGGCTGGCTCAGAACTCAATAATGGGCAAC
Source organism: Candidatus Helarchaeota archaeon (assembly GCA_016840125.1). The sequence continues at coordinate 8,066 of JAEOSY010000173.1, forward strand.
GGACGATCAATTATATAAATGTAAGTTTAAAAAAGTGTTATGCAATCCTATACCCGCTATAATCCACCAAATGCCTATTATGCACCCTACTCTCAACCAAAACACAACAAGACAGGTTTAATGGCTGGGAGGAAGGAATATCCCCTGTAAAAATGCTAATAGCTATAAGAATAGCCTTTTCTGAACCCCCCCCCACTCCCCGTTGCTTGCAGGGTACTCCAGCAGGATTAACGGGGTCTATAGCTGTGCTTGTCGGATTAAACTTGATCCTTCCACTGATAGAATATCTTCAAAGCCTAGGGTAAGGTTCGAAATTTAATCAACTATCTCTTGAAGTAGTAGGTTCGAAAAATAGAAAAAAAAAGAAAGAAAGTTAAACTTTTTCTGCTGTTAATTTGCCTCCGATCGCACCTACTCCAGCTAAAATCCCTGCACACAGTGCTAGTTCTCCAGCAATATTACTACCTTGTACAGTAACCCAGGCTATCCAATCAGCTACAACAAATCCAATTGATAAACCAAGAAACAACATCAGAATCACTAGAAAGCTGATGAGTCCAACAGCCAACCCTCCAAGAGGGCTTTTAGAGATTAAACCACCCAACAACGCCCCTACCGCAAGCGCCGCTATTACTGACCATTGTCCAGCAGTAATTGCTGAAATTGGATCTAATAATAGCACAAAAATGGATTGGTACTGTGCAGGATTTTGAAGTAACAAGGCGTTCGGAAGGGTATAGTTTAGAGTTACAAAAAATACTATCAAGATCGATGCAGCTAAGCAGAATAGCGTTCCAATTATTACTCTAAAGATTCCCATTCTTTCACCACGTATTAATCGGTTCTATATTTTTATTCAAAGTGCTTATACTTAATATTTTGCTTATGCCCAGAAGACCTCAATTATCTCCTTCAATTTTCCAGGTTCATCTGGGAGGGAAACGATCTGACTTTTCAGCCAAGAACTCAAAAATATTTTATAGAAGGGAAGGTTATATCGGAAATCCAAGAGAATTATTGTCCCTTTATCTTTCAACGTTCGAATTGGACGCCCTGCTGCTTGATTTGCCCTTCTAAAAGCTGGCATATTATAGGCATAATCTTTCCCTTTTTTTGAACCACCATAATAATCTATAATTGCCTTAATTCGTGCTGTCGGTCTGGCGAAAGGCACACCGCATAAAATCACACCGTTCATTAAATCTCCTGGAAAATCCTCTCCCTCCGCGTTCCGCCCTCCACATACACCTAATAAAACTGCTCCCTTCTTACTCGCACTTCTCTTATATCGCGCAATCATTTGATCGTTTTTATTTGAAGTAAGTCCTTTTTGCTCAAAGTAGATTTCCTTTTTAGTCGATTTCAATTCATCTAGGATTCCGTTTTTTATGAGGCCATTGAGGACATCATAACTCGCTGTAAAAATTCCCACATTTTTCGGAATTGCCTTCACTGCCTCCACACAACGCGCAATATATTTCTTATACATTTTTGAATCTCGACTTGAACCTTTGGTGTTTAAATTCTTCATACTTAATACTAAAAAATTCTCCTTGGGAAATGGAGATGGAATGGATAACTCAAGTGATGTTTCAGGGAGACCTATAATATCTGAATAATAATGAATGGGCTCAATCGTTCCCGAGAGGCTTACTGATGCATATACCTTTTCTAATAAAGGTTTTAAAATATTTCTTGGGTCCAAAGAAACTACTTCTAACTTAACAGTTTCATAGCCGGTCCTTGTTGTAAATTTTGACACACAATAGAAGATACTTTTATTATCTTGCATCTCAAACCAATATTTCCAAAATTGTCCAACCGAATGAAGATATGACCGAGGATTTTTGCCTTCCATTACCCTTTTTTTGCGCCAGATTTCTCCAGTTTTTATCATTTTTTCAACATATGAAGCAACATCTATGTCAGAAAAAACTTTCTTCAATGTTAATTTCGGTGAAATTGGGACTTCCTCGGTAATTTTATCTTTTAAATCATCTAGAATATCTAGTAGGTTTGATCCAAAATCTGCAAAGGATTCGAGATCTAATTCCTCCGCCTCCCTTACCATTTGTTCAACTGCAAAATACGTTAATTGGTCTGAGGATATATCCCTTGCCACTTCCGGGACATTATGTGCTTCATCTAAAATTAGAATGACATTGTTTAAAGTAGTTCCAATACTTTCCAGAAAATAATCTCGAATGAATGGCGAGAAGAGCCATTGATAACTACCAACTATAATATCCATCCTAGTTAGAACGTATTTACTCACTTGGTAGGGACAGAATTCTTGATACCGACAAATTTCTATCAATTCTGTCGCATCCACTGCATGAGATTCCAATTCTGATAAAACTCTCCCCGCTTGTTCAGGATTCTCGTTTAAATTGAGGTCGTACGAGCATCGCTTCAATTTCCGGAGTTCACTACATAATAATTGTGCGTTTGCAGGATCTCGAGCGTATTGAACAATCTGGGGATGAAAACACATCGAACTCCTTCCCCGAAGAGAGATGCCACCCAGTTTTACCATATAATTTGATTGTTTTAAGTGTTTAATGATAGAATTTAATTCTTTTATTACATGTTGCCCCTGAACATGTGTACGGCAGAGGTAAACTATCTTTAACTTATTCTCATTATTCTTAAGAAGAGGTATTACCGCGGATAAGACGGTGATTGTTTTTCCAAATCCATTCGGAGCCGAAATTACCACATCTCGTTCTTCTATTAGTCCTTTAAAGATTGTATTTATTGCCAATCCTTGACCAGCTCTCACTTTTGGAAATGGAAAATAGAGTTTTACCTCTGGTGGAATCTTGGACTCACTCATAGAAGATCAATTCTAAAGCTTTTTACGATGTATAATAAAATAATACTTAAAGGAAAATCTAATCACGTTCTTTATTTAATCTAATTGTCAAAATGAGAAAAGCTTCAAACCGTGAAAAAAATGGGAAAATCCGAGATTGAGTGGTATTCGAGGAGAGAGGAAAACGAGGAAAATCCCCTCACCTTATTCATCACTGAGTTGGAAAATGGCATCCTTTTATTGATCACTGATAAAGGACCCCGCATCGGAACAATTGCGGTGGGGGTTCCGAATCCCGCCGTCAAAAGTCGAACAAATACCTCATCTATTCCAATAGTTTTTGGTATACGAAATGAACTCTTTTCTCGTGCAATTGCCGAACGCACCGCGCATATCTGCCAAAAAATCGTCATAGCAAGTGTCTTTTTATCCAATGAAACACCGGAATTAGCACAACGATCTTTGAAATTCGCAGTAGAATCAATCCGAGAATATCTATCAAAGAATGAAAGCAAAACTAAATAGGAATGGTTATGCGTCGATTAGTTGAATTACTCAAATGTGCAAAAAACTCATGGATGAAAGATATATTAGAACAATTTAAGCCATTACTTAAGCTCCTAGCCTTGGATGAAGAATTTTATAGCGTAAAAGAAAAAGAATTTTCTCAGATTCTATCAAATGAAACGCGATTTTTAATTCATCCGTTTCATAAATGGCTCCCCAACTTATTGAGAAATGTAATTATTCTTGATAGTCAAGCCGTATATGACACGATGCGCAACTTATTTCTCCAGGGGTTTGCTCTTAAGTCGCCAGACTGTCTTAATGATTGTCGAAACAACTATGCCTGCTGTCATGGGAACTATGCGATAAATCCTATTGATTATCAGCGAATAATTGCAAACAATTTACTTGATCCCTCACTCTTTTCATGTCTCCGTAATAAGTACAAGCTAAAATTAGCAATAGACAAGAATCAACGAAAATATTGTTGTGCCTTGGATGTATCTACCAAGAAATGCCTTATTCACCAATATAAACCGCCAACATGCTGTAAATACCCTTTGATCTCTAATATTCAAACTTGGTCCGAGGAATTAACGGCTTGGACTGGCATGTGTGCGCACAGCGATGTTGTTTGGGCAACACGCGTACATCCAGCTGTATTAAAAAAGTGTCGCGATCTCTGGGTAGATTCCCATTTGCTTTGGGAGTCTGAGCAAAATGTCTTTTATCGCATTAAAGAACCAATATCCAGTGAGATAAGAGAATTATTATCTCGAATTCTCTCAATCAAACAATCTAGTTGGCCATACAAAAAGACTATTATAAAGCGTGTTCTTTTAGAAAACTATTCTGAACCATCCATTCAAAAAGCCCTTACGCTTCTGAAAAAATAATGAAAATTCGAATTTATTTGAGTTTATATAGGGTCTTTTGAACTAAATGTTGAAGAATATGTTATTTAATAAAAGCAGTTTTGAAAAGAATGGATTCGATGCACCTCCATTTGCTACCAATTTAATTATGTCCCCCATTATGGAAGAGGGTCTCCTTATTGGTATAGCAATTGTGGCAATTTTAATAGTAGTGGGAATTGTTTTTGGCGTTTTTGATTGGATAGGTTCCAGTTTTAGTGGCTTATTCGAACAATTCGGAACTCTGTTTTTCCCACTTTAGAATGATTAGGCCTGGTAAATTCAAGGTGCATTATTTTATCTTGTTCAATGCTATATCAATCGTTAAATCGCCTAAATCTTTTGCTCGTTCATAATGCTTTTCACAAAACCATTCTGCATATGGTGGATGTCCTACAAATCCTGGTTGTTTAGCTCGTACATCCCATTCATGATCTGAGGGCCTTTTCTTGAAATATATTAAGCCCCCTTCATCTGCTTCAAGAATTTTATTGCATATGCAGCATACTGGAGGTTTCATAAAAGGATACAGAAAAAGGCTGAATTTATATCTTGTTACATGAAATTCTCTTGATCTCTATGACTTTTTCTTCAAATGCCCAAGCTCTCTCGAAATCCCCTAGTTCTTGATTTTTTTCAACAACAATCTGGTAAAATTTTATTGCATCTCCCCACCTATGCTCACCCTCCGCAATAATCGCAATTTCCAAAGCTTCCTTTGCTTCATCACTTAACTCAAGCAGCTTTGCTTCATCAATCATAATTTTTCTATTTAGTAGTGCTTTTTTTTGCACTAATTGAAAGCGTCGTTTTACTTCGGTGATTTTTTCCTCGAATTGACGGGCTATTTCATAATCGCCAAGGATCTTTGATTCCTTAGATAGTAATTGATAGGCCAATATCGCCTCCTTGAAATTTGAAGTTTCCTCAGCGACTCTCGCCTTCTTTAGTAATTTGTCTCTCTCTTCAATTATATCTACTCTACTTTTAATGAATGTCCCACCCGTGAAAATTTCTTTTTGAATTTTCGAGCATGAGCAATATTATTTTTAACGTAGATCTTATTTCGGTCTGATTTTACAGAAATTGGTAATAATTTCATCCGTTTGACCTTTTTTGCGATAGGATCTCCTTTATAGTATCTTTCAGGATCAAGTTTTTGGTTGGGTTGAATGACACTATTTATCCCAACCATTGCTCCTTTCCCAATCCTAGCTCCATCATAGATACAGACATTGGGTCCAATTAGCACATCATCTTCAATAACACAACTGTGAATTACAGAATTATGACCAATGATAACGCTGTTTCCAATTTGAATAGGTGTAGTTGCATGAATAATACAGTTATCTTCGATAATTGTCCTTTCTCCGATATTAATCTCATTCTCTGCGCCACGGATCACAACCCCAAACCAAATTACGCAATTTTCCCCTATTGTTACATTCCCTACAATGACTGCGTTAGGTGCAATGAATGCCGATGGCGCGATTCTTGGCTGATACGCCTCATATTTTCCTAGGATATTAATCACCATTTTATTTTTTGACATCAAACCTTAATAAGAATTGGTTCTGTTATTTATATGAAAATGATAAAGGGGCACTTATTACGAATAAAACGAAAATAGATAATACACTCATTCACCTCGGAATGGAAGAAAAGAAAGATCTTGCTAGGCAGCTTTGTCCAACCCTTCGTTTTCATAAAAAAGAAGAATACACTCCGACCAATTTTATGGAATTATTTAAAAATGAAAAAGGTGAAATTGATTATAAATGTTCAATGCCTAGGAGAAAATGGAAAAGAAAGGCTAAATTTGACCCGCAAACAAAATTAAAATGGTTTGCTTCCACAGCTTTCGTTCATTTTTTAGAGGATCTTAATATAGAAATTCACTTTAAAAAACTGAGAGTTCCCTTTATCATCCAATATTTATACTATCATGCCTATAACGATTATTTCTGGGGAGAACTTCGAATTCCCTTTCTTATGCATCAGCATGATTGGGAAATTATCCAGATCGCTCTAGTAAAATTAGACTCGTCTGATAAGTATGAAATCTTATCCTACAGTATTTCCGCTCACGGTACTTTCATGGGAATTGATGACCATCAACAAATTGAATTTTTTAAGAAGACTGGATTTCGCTTTAACAGAGGTGCCCATAACTTTGGATCCATTTTTTATTTACCCAATCCCCCGAGAAAGGACGACCTAGTTATAGCACCCAATACTTTAGTCCCCACTTTGAGTGGAGATAAAATTCCCTTTAAGGAATCTTTAACATTTCTGGATGAATTAGATAGAAAATTTCTCAATAAATTTTCTTTTGCTCCTCTAATAGCTCCATGGAAACGGGAATTCTATAACTCAGCAACATGGATACCTGAATTCTGGTCTTGGTCATTAGATCGCCAGCTTAAACAATTAATTTCTCTCTTTGGAAAAACTGTTTAAATTCTTAGTGTAATCCCCACTCAATTCGCATATTTTAACACAGGGCATATTTCAAGACATTTCTTACACCCCGAGCAACGTTCACTGGTGATCCAAATCTTTTGATCTTTAAGCTCTAAAGCCGATTCTGAGCAGGATGGAATACAAATTCCACAGCCGATACATTCAGTCGCTCTTTTAATTAAGCCCAGAATGACCGGTTTGCTTTTCTCCAGACTTTCTTTACTCCCTCGGATTGTGATTGTCCCATCTGAAAAAAGATTGAGTGAAAAATCACTAGTACGGAGAGAAATAATCCCTAATTTCGGACTGTATTTCACCGTTCCTAGGATACTAAACTGATTGATGATGTAATCAATGTGAAGATACCCTTCAATTCTTCCCTCTATAGAAAACGAACCATCCTGGCAAGGATTAATTCCTTCTGTCATGAAAAATTTAAATTTTTCATCCTTTTGCCATATAATTTCCTTTTCAGCAAGACCTACTTGACCTGCAAGATTTACTTGTCCTTTTTCTTTGAATTTACGCCATCTCCAGAAACCTCTAGTAGCCCACTCTGGTGATAACTTATATTTTTTTGCCCACTCTTTTAAAAAGTTCAGCCATTTCTCATATAATTCTGGATGTATTCCCTTTAGAAGTTCTAATTCCGACAATCTCGTTGCCGGACAGTAGATACATCCAATACGCTTATATCCCTCAAAATATAATGGATTTATCTTTACTCCTTTTAAGAGAAGATACATCCAAACAAACAAGGATGGCCATCTATGAATCGGTGAAACACCAATCTGCTGCGGTAAAAATTGATTGGTCCAAATATTTCGATCTCGACGTCGCGAAGCACTCTCATATTGTCGCGTTCCAATAAATGTGACGACCTTTTCTCCTGGATACCTTTCATTCAAAACCTCCGTCACACTTGCCAACTTAATAACCTTACAACACCATCGATAATCTTTGCTAGGAGGACCAAACTTTTCCAAGTTCTCCCAAAAGGATTCTTTCGACCTTTTATATGTGAATCTATCTTTTAAGCCAAATTTTTCAATTATATCTTTTGTGAAGTTTACTGTCTCTTCGAATTCTAATCCCGTATCAATAAAAAATACATCTACTGGTCCTAAAGCTTCTAAAACTAGCAGGAGTAAACACAAAGAATCTTTCCCACCACTAAAGGAAACTGCAATGGGGTGATTTTGAAATTTCCTGACGGTTTTTTGGATGAAATTTTTCGCAAGCTGCTCCCTACGTTCTAAAATTTTCCTGTTAGAGGCAATGACCTGATCCCAATCTTGACCACCAGGTTTTATTGAAGCATTTTTCGGAAAAGCATGATCTTTTGTCTTAACAACCATTCCTCTTTTAATTAATTTTAAGTCCTCAGCTGAATATTTCGTAGGACCTACCGCAATCGCTTGATTCAAAGAAGTTAAGACAATTACATTATCATTTTTTTCAAATTTAAGGTCATAATCAATAATTCCAGGGGCTAGAACGTTTGCTCCCTTCGCTATATGATCAATAGCCCCATCATCTACTTGTACCCATGATGTTGAAGATAGAATCGCTAACCGCCTCGCTCCCTCGATTTTCGGAATAAATTCCCAATTCATTATCAATGGATTGAATCGAATGTTTCCTAGAACATAGCCATCTACGATAATTTCATCCATCCGATCGTAGTATGGAGCTTTATTTAGTAAAACGATTTTATCAGAAGGAATTAGTTGAATCCCAACCCCCTTCCCATATTGCGTATCAATTACCCTACGAATTAACTCCAGATCTTTTTCAAAAGTAGGTGTCATTTCATAAGGTGGTGTTATATGTAACTTCCGAAGTGTAGAACCACAATTTGGACAAATTTTTACTTCTATAATTGGAATATTACAATTTTCGCACCAAAAATTAAGGTTCGGTCCTAAGAACACTTTAGATGGCATGTCTGCACCAAAAAACCGCAAGAACAACTCTATTTTTGTCGGATAATAAAGATATTAGTCCGTAAATAAATAAATTTTTTTATATCAGGAAATTAAGTAATTTCCTATTCACATCAAATGGTAGTTAGATATGAAACGATCAGATTTGATTATTAAGGACACCGTATTCGGATATATCTCGATTACGCATCCTATTAAACAGATAATCGATAGTTACGCTGTTCAACGATTACGGAGAATTCATCAATTAGCAGGATCAGAATACGTCTATCCTACTGCAACACATGTTAGATTCGCTCATTGTCTAGGCGTGATGCATCTTGCTGAACAATTAACCATGAATCTCGGAAAATCGATTGAAGTAACAGAGGATCTTTTAGAGCGTATCAAAGTCGCGGCACTTTTACATGATGTCGGACACGGTCCTTTTTCGCATATTTTTGAGTCAGTTCTATTAAATTATCTGGATAAAACGCATGAAGATATGACAACATGGATTATTGCCGACTCTGAACTTGCAGGGATCATAGAAGCACAGGGTCTAGATCCAGCTGAAATATCAAAATTGGCTGTAGGGAAATTGTCTCTCCCTAACCACAATTATTTAAATCAAATAATCGCCAGCGCCGTCGATGTCGATTCAATGGATTATATCGTTCGCGATTCTCACTTTAGCGGTGCAGAATATGGATTTGTTGATATTTTCCGTTTAATATATACTATGGATATTTTTGAAGGCGATTTAGCAGTTGATGTCTCTGCACTCGCCACTTTAGAGGCCTTCTTATTGGCACGTTATGAGTCCTTTAAAAGCATTTACTTTCATAAAACCTCACGGGCTGTTCAAATAATGTTGGAACAAGCGCTTGATAAAGCCTACGATGAACTAGGGCTCATCCGATATGATACCCCTGACGATTATATGAAGTGGGATGATTATAGCACTTGGACCGCTTTACGCAATTCAAAAAGTGCTCACGCTATCATTCATGATCTAGAACGTCGAAAATTGCTTAAAGTGGCCTATGAACAGACTTCCCATATAAAAAGTGAGATGGTTCCCGCTATCCTTGCAAAGAATAAAATTCGAAAACAAATCGAGTTGGAAATCGCTGAGGAATCAAAGGTAGATCCTGAAGTCATCTGGATAGATGTTCCTAATCTCCCCTCCGTTCCCTATCATCATTCCATCAGCCTTGAACCAATGGAAATTCCCATGTTCATTAAGAACCAAAAGGGTGAGAAATTTTCACGTCGTATGACTGAAGTTTCTGAAATTATACGTGTTTTAAAGGGATTCCTTAACATCGTCAGAGTTTATACTAC
>JAEOSY010000174.1 GCA_016840125.1 Candidatus Helarchaeota archaeon
ACACTTATATGTGGTTGAGAAACTCCTAAATAAAATTAATTATCAAAAATCTCAAAATATGAGGGAGAAGATGGAACCGAAGGTGGTAAATACAAAGGAAAGGTCTTGGACCTCATCGAAGTGCTAGATGAAATGATCGACTAAATTCCACTCTTTTTTCATTTCTATTTTAAAAAAATTTATTATTTTCATAGCGAATCTTTGACCCCACTACATTTTTATATGAGATTGCACTATATTGATATGAAAATCCTATACTTTTTTTGAAATTACTTTAATATAGAGGGGTAAGCAATACGTAAAAGTAGCGTATTGTAAGGCAATAAAAATGCATGTGATGTCACCTATTTGAGAGTGATCCCTGTAAGTGAATACTTCTTAATTATAGAGGTCGAGAGTAATGGGATATAGATCTATGTGAAGAGGGAATTAAGGAGTATTACAAAAAAATAGAGAGATTAAAATGGACAAATATAAGAAAGGTAGAAAGAAAAATTTAAAGAAGGATAAATTCTATGGCAATAGAAGAAATAGGAAAAAGAGGAAAAAAAATAGAAATAAATATAGAAAAAACTATAATAAAAGAGTAAATAGAAATGAAAAGAACATAAAAGATAAGTCAATAGGATATAGGGATCTGGATAAGGGCGAAATAAGGCAAATAATTAACCAAATTACATGTACAACAGAATTCTTTAATATTGCATTTCACACCAGTATAGAAATGTTAGAAGGGATCATTCAGAGTGATGGGATGATTCGCAGGTTTAGGCACCGAATGAAAGAAGATCCCGCCTTTGTAGCATTTTTAAGGAGGTTATTAAAGAAAATTCTAGAAACAAACCGAGAGACTGAGTGTGAAGGAAGGGAGGAAGTTGAAGAGTCTAACGAAGAAGAAGACCCAGAAGAACAGAAAGTGGTTAGAGTTAGGTATGATCATTATTATACCTAACCTTTTTTTTACGGGAAGGTGTTGTACGAGAACTATTAAGACTTGAGGATATGAAAAACTATCATTTTATTGCTTTTCCTTAAGACCTCACATTACACTAGTTGTTATCCTCAGTGCGTAAATACTCTAAATATGAAAGAGATAGTATAGGGGGGTAAAAGGAGGTGATATTAGGTGAAGAAAATCCCACGGGATTGTTTACATTGCAGTCGATTTGAATTTTGTGAATTAGAGAAGCAATATAGCCCAAGCGGTGAGAATGAATGTGTAAAATACGTCCCCAAAAGCGAGGATGAAGTATCCGAAACCAAATTCAAGGATTGGAGAGCTAGGGATCTGAAGAGTTGGAGGAAAATCAGGCGTCGTAGATAGCTTAATCCTCTCTTTTTTTCTTTTTTAATCAAAACTTTAGTTAGCTATTTTTCTGCAACCATTACTAGTGCGGATAATTTACTCATGTATTCCCATTCTAAAAAGTGGTAATTCTATAGAACTTACCAAAATCATATATTATAAATATATACCCATCTAATACCATACTCATATAGTACCAGATAATGACTTAGGGGATGATGATGATGAACAGGACGAATGTGAGTATTGGGGCGGTTTTAGGGGGAATCGGAGCGGTTTTGCTAACCTACATGGTATACCTGTTCGATTGTAATAGGCGGGTTGAATGTGCGGGGTCAGCCATGGGATTCATGGCTATACATGCCTATACAACCTTACCTTTTGTTTTGATCTTTCTCCTACTTGGTATGGGATTCCTCATCTCAGGGAGTCGCCCCCAAAAAATCCCGCCAGGCCCGCTTAGCTTAAATCGCCTTGATATCAATTGGGAAGAATATAGTAAATTAAAAACCATTGGGATAACCAATCTAAAGGATCTCGCTGAGGAAAGGGGGCACGAAGAAGAAATTTCGTCATTGACTTTGATTTCGACGGCGCAACTTTAATCCTGGATTGATCAGGCGGAGAAAATCCTTCTTGAAATTTGAACTGAGATGGTACCTGTGACACGATTATCTTTTTTCATTTCCCAATTTACAGCGTATATGTTTGCAATTGGAGTTCCACGTACTAAATAAAATGCAGTTTGGGGCTCTGCTTGTCTAAAGGGGATGAATTAATACGAAGCTTGAACTGATCAGTAGTTTGTTTAAAGCTGAAATTATTGACTCAGTTCATTTTCATTTTTTTTCTTTTTTAATTTTAAACTTCAGAGGTGTTTCTATTTAGGGGGATCATCTAACTGGTTGAACAACTAATCGTTCGCGTCTAAGTCGCGCTTCTTCTTAGAGGCTTTACCAGTCAAAGTTGTCTGTTCTTTAAGCACTTTTTTCATTATATTTACTCCAATTTTTGAAAAAAAGAGGAGCTTATTGCCTCTTGAAGGATAATTTCCAGAATCGCACTGTGAGATAAGTGGTTAAGAAGAGACTCAAAGCTAATACTAATGCAGGGAAGTTAAAGCTGGGAATACCGTTATCATCAGGGATCAAAGGACCAGTACCATTAGAGTTAAACTTCACAACTAATAGATCTTGTTGTTGTGAACCAAAACTTTGAGTTTCACCTACGCAATAAATTGATCCATTCGTATCGAGTACGATACCATAGCCATGATCCCAAGCTTCGCCACCCCAGATCGTAACCCAGAGGGCTCCGCTTAATGGCTGATATTTTTGTAACAATAAATCGTTATTTTGAAATCCAATGCAATAGAAATATCCTGAGGAATCATGCGTTACTTCCCTCAAAGACCGATGATCTCCTGCCTGACTCGAAATATGAGCACTATATTCAGTCTGGTTCACATCAAAATATTTTATGACTGCATTTTTTTCTCCGCTAATCCAAGTTTCTCCCACGCACGCGATAATTCCATCCAGATTAAGGTCAAGTCCATATCCTATATCTACATTGCCTGAAATATATCCCCACGTGATCTCCCACGCGAAGGAAAGGTTCGAATGAAATTTGATTAGCCATAATTCAGAACTTTCGGTAGGCAAGGTTTTATATCCAACACAATAGATAGATCCATTAGGAGCAATTACGATATCTTGGAGGGAATCGGAAAGGCTGCCGCCATATATATTATATTCAATAAGGGTTCCTGTGGTTGAGTTGAATCTCGCTACAAGGGCATCTGAAACAGTAGCACCAAATCCCTCAGTATTTCCACAAACAACCAACGAACCATTGAGATCAAGTGCCAAACCAAAACCATAGTCATGATCTATACTTCCCCAAGTTGCATTCCACGCAAGTGTCCCATTTGAAAAATATTTCCGAATTATTAGTTCCATGTTGCCCGGAGTTTGAGTATAACCAAGGCAATAGGCTGATCCCAATGCATCAACGATCACATCACCCGCGAAATCACTCGTTGCATTACCCCATGTGACGACCCACGCTCGAGTGCCATTCAAATAATACTTTACCAGCACAAGATCCCCAAGAGGGTCTCCGAAGCTGTGGGTTTCGCCGATACAATAAATAGCCCCACTGGCATCTAAAGCGATCCCTCTACCGACGTCGCGAGAGGTTCCGCCCCACGTGGTATACCAGGGGGTGGTCCCATTGGCCCCGACACTCACATTCAACAACGTCCCTGTAAGTATTAACGCCTGTAAAACGACTATTCCAAGCAAGTTCTTTTTTCTTGTCATTTCCTCATTCACCCATTATGATGTTTGAAGTATTTTCCTATGATTTTTATGTTTACAATAAGGGTTCATTGGTGCTCATAAAAAAGATTTCGGAAACTAAAAATTTAGGAATTTGAAGAAAGAATCAAGAATTTGCTCACATAGCTTTCAGATAATCTATGTATTTATGGAGGCGATACAATGAGTAAAAAAATTCGAGGGTGTCGCGGTTGAGGAGGATACTAGAATATTGTTGCGTCAGGAAGTCAAGCTTGGTAAATATGATGTGTTGTATGAGAGGGGGTTTTAAGAGGGGATTTCGGGGGGGAGTCTTATTTTTGCAAATGACGATATTTCAACTTATCTAAGATCAACTTTTCTTAATGATTTGTTTTGCCTCTTTGAGGGCACGCTCCATTACTTCTCCTACGTCAGCCGTAATCTTTAGGTGCGCTTTATTGTCAAATTTTGTTTCACTAGCATTCACTATTACCAATTTGGCGCCTACTTCTAATGCAAAAATCGGCATTTTATTGACGGGGGATGTCTTTAAAGAAGATCCCAATACAATAAATAAATCACACGTTTTGGAATGCTTCACTGAATCGTCATATTCCTTTTCAGGGAGTGAATCCCCATAATTGACAACGGTTGATAATAAATTCCCTCCACATTCGGGACATTTTGGTCGATGGGCAGGTAATTCAGATTCATTTTCAAAACTAAATCCAAACCCATGCAGTCCGATATTCCAACCTACAGCGGTTTTGGTAACTATGTTTTGACAACTTGTACATCTCATTAGTGTATCATTTCCATGAATCTCTGCTAACTTGTCTGGATCAATACCCGACTCTAAATGTAAATTATCTACGTTTTGCGAAATGAGAAATTTTAATTTTCCAAGCGTCTGAAGTTCAACTAAAGCGAAATGAGTTCTATTGGGTTTTGCCTCCTCTAGTGTAACCTTAGGAGTCTTTATTGGAAGACCTTTTCTTCGTCGCGTCCATACACCATCTTTACCTGTGTAATCTGACAATCCCGATTCAGTACTTATCCCTGCTCCAGTATATCCCACAATTTTATTACTTTCAGCAATCCATGTCGCTAAAGTATGGATTTGCTCATCTAGTTTTGTCATAATAGTCATTTATCTCTTTCATTTTAAATAATTTTTTCTAATACCTCCGATGGACTTTGGATTAATCTTGATGATTTTACCAATAGTGCCGAAGGCCGATATAGATAAATTCTACTTCGTGGGACCTCATCGAAGTGCTCGATGAAATAAACGATTAAATCAATTCTGTTTTATTTTTTTCATCTTTTTTTCTTCTTAGAGGCACTGAGTCCGCGTTTTAAAAGATTAATCACGGTTCGTATGCGTGGGTCACTCTCGCTTTTCGATGCCTTAAGCGCACTAAAGAGGTCCTGTAACAATTCGGTTATTTGATTATCTGAAGGGGGAGGTTGACCTGGGGAACTGAGCCCGCGTCGTAGGATGGTTATCATGTTGCTTAGGCGGTTGTCAGTCACGCCCATTCCCATTCCACCAAAGGCTTGTTGCAACAGTTTATTAAAATTTGCCTGAGTAAAACCCATGGCGGCTAACAAGGAACCGAGGCTTGAGGCTTGATAGGTACCATGGGGCATCTCAACGCTCTCTTGAGTCCCATTCGGTCTATAAGCGGGTAAACCCTCGGGAGACCTTGTGGAGGGCTTCACTGAAATCATTTTTTCATCCCTCTTCTGTTTCGGGGGCATGACCGTTGCCTTTGTGGGGCGTGGTTGACCCTGGACGCTGAGCTCGTCTAATAATAGATTAATTACGGGCCTCATGCGCACGTCGCTGGGATCCGAAGAACCTAGCAATTGATTGAACAGTTCCTGCAGGTTTGAGGAGGACACGCCTAACGAGGTTAGCAAATCACTAAGCATTGTCGCCGCTAAGGGTTCAATAAATTTCGGATTATTGATTCCCTTCGTATAGGTGCCCAACAGGGCTCTTAATTTCATCATTCGCTTTTTGTCTCGTGAATGCATTTATACCACACGCGCGATTTTCTGTATGAAGAGTACTTCCCATAATCATCTATATAAATAAAAGCGTAAACACCAAGTAGAGAATTATAACTAGCTGAGGAGGATTGTGGTGGGGTTCAGCCACGACCTTATCTTTTTCCACGTATATTAGGTGGTACCCTTTTGAACCTTGGTCGCCTTCACTTCAGTTTAGAGGGGAAAGAGGGTTAGGAGATAGGTAGAAACCAGCCAATATAAAACCAGAATTAACAGCGATAATGGAATGAGGAGTATCAATCCCGCCTTTTTCAAGGAAGTTTGGAAATTAGTGGAAATGCCGATGAGCGCTAAAACTATGAACCAAACCAAGAAAATCCCAACGATAATCCCCGCAATGAGGAGAGTTGATGGATCCGCTAGTGCTATAGTTATAAAATACCAGAGCATTTCAGGTCCGTAGATGCTTAATAGGGCGTTTAGTGCAAAGAAAAACACGATCAAAGGAATGAAGAAATATTGCGTAAATTCGAGGGTTTTCAGAAAACGAGTCTTCAGCTTCAGGAGTCGCCCCAGTAGATAAGAAAAGCAGCCATAGTAAATCCACAAAAGTAAAACGAGAGCACAGGCGATTGGGAATAAAAGATCGAAGGATTCAAAATGAGTAAAACTCGCGAAACCAAACCCACTGAGCAGTGTGAAAAAGGTAAGGGGCAAGAAACTCGAGGGGGTGATTTTTTGGTTCGTAAGGGTTTCGAAAAAATGATTGGGGTGGAAAATCGATTGTTGAAACAGGAAAAGACTAGATAAGCAGAGAAGAAATAAACCAAGAACTTGATGGAGTAAGACGAAATTATAAGGGGGAGCATACGTGTCCCATATAAAATCCAAGCTCAGCTCCAGTAGGGTAATTCTCCCATTAGTTCTATTTGTCCCCGCGACCCAAAGGTGATCTTGGTCATCAGTTGCGACTGAAGGCCATCCGAAGACATCCGTCTTCAAGTAAATTGGGTTTGAATATGTTTTTTGATCCGCTTTGAGTCCAATAAACCCGATATTTTCCGGTCCAAGGATGGGTTGATGTTTGAAAGAATTAATTAAAGTTCCATTAAGTGAAGTGATGAAGGGGGCGCTCTCAACGATGTGCGTTATTTCTCGTCTCCACAGGGTCTGAACGCCGGTTGGCGAGATTTGCAGTTTCACCATCGTGATGCGGGAAATTTTCGAGGGGGGGGCGAACGCTTCAAAAGTCATTAGATAATCCTTATGGGTGGCATTCTCAGCAACTAGAACCGCGGAGGCCATTCCATCCTTATAATGAATAGGACCACCAAGTAAGGTCTGGGACGCCACCCCGCAGTGGGAGGTTTCAAATCCCGTGCCGTTCCATGTGGTCCAATAGATGTCGATTTTTTGGACAACTTCATAGCCCTCTAAGGTAAAGGAATAGTGTTCCACGTCGATCGGGTTGTCGGGATCATAGAGGGTTTGATTTGAAACGTAGAGCAGGAAGGTGGTTGAATTATAGGGAGCGAGATACGGCTCCCAAAGACCAATATGGAAAAAATCCTTAAAAACAGGTCCGAGAATTGCATATTGGATGTTCCACGCAGATGTATTCAAAACCTGGCTTTTGGAAACCCAAGCAATTCCGCAGGAAGCGGCATTATCATGATTAAAAACACAGATTACAAGATCTAAATCTTGAGAATAGAATAAGGTGGACCGTTCGGGATTGATTCCACTAGAAATAACCACTCTGGGACCAAGCCGTGTAGTAGTAGAGAGATTAATCCCATCCAACACAAAACTCCCATTGCTATATGCCACTAGGAGCAAATCATCGACTTGAGTCATTCGAGGATACGACCCAACCCCAAACTCGTATGTCTGATTGATCTGGTAGCATTCCCCATCACACCTGTTCCATACTTTGAAAAAAACAACGTGCGCGCCAATGGGGATTAATAACCCTACCAGAATAATTAACCCTAAAGTCCGCTTCGAATATTTCATTAGATATTATGATAAAGAGTGAGAATTAAAGACTAATGGTAAAAAAAGTTGTTTAGTAGAGGAACCTCACTATTAAAGAGCTGATGTGATTGATACCGATAGTAAACGTTGTTGTATTCCTTATCACGCTAACGGCAGAATTATTGGTCGGGGTTGCCTTGAGTTTGTCCGTTCTTAAACCTAAATGGCGAATATGGCCTCCTCCTTCAAGAGAGTCTTGGCAATTTAAATTTATGTGGAGTTTGTTACCATTTATTTATGGGGGCGTTCCCTTAGTGGGGATTGTTGACTGGGACACGGGCATCTTCTTCCATTTCTCCCGGTTCATTATTGGAGGCGCGTTCGCTGGGGTAGGGCTGTTCTTTTTTCTCTGGGGAATCAGGACATTGAGCGTAGAATCTACGGTGGGCCTCAAAGGGGGATTAATTCAAAAGGGACCCTATGGAGTTTCAAGAAACCCACAGACCGTGGCGCTTTTTTGTCTTTTTATCGGATTAATATTCATCTCAAATTCAATTTTTGCGTTAATAACGGGTCTTTTGGCTATAGCTGGGCATGGAATCGCACCATTTGCTGAGGAACCCTGGTTACGAAAACAGTATGGTGAAGAATATGAGGAGTACTGTAAGAAAGTGCGCAGATTTTTATAAAGTTCAGTTTCTTAAATCCATCAGGGAGCTTGTTTTTTATGACAAAAAATTAAAACTCATAGTTATGTATAAAAAGTAGTGATAAAAATGGGCGATGTACAAATAAGTAATATAAAAAGTTTGATGGAGAAAATTGGCGTAGGAGATGTAGCCTTAACCCGAATCGCAGGACAATTGAGTAAAATTCAGGAGAGCACAGGCGATCTTACACTAAATGATATCAAAAAAGTTATGGTGGCTGAAGGGGTTTCAAAGTCACAGATATCAGAAGTTATAAGCGGGCTAGATAAGTTACCTCCGAAAGTAACTGACATTTAAATAACCCAATAAAACTAATGTTGAGTAGGTGTTCAACACATTTTTGTAAAAATTAAAGCTTTTTAGCTTTCTTCTTAATTTTTTCAATTGCCTTGACTTTTTTAACCTTAGGATTCTTGATTAGAGTTCCGCGAATGACGACCATGAAGGGTCTTGAAAGAGCGGCTAAATTTTCCAGGGGATTCTCTTTGACAATTAGGAAATCGGCTGACTTTCCGACTTCTATCGTGCCAGTTTCATCCTCAAGTCCCAAAATTTCGGCATTGACTTTGGTTGCATGATAAATTGCCTGTTTTGGGGTAATATGACCATATTCTACAAAATAAACTAATTCTTTCCATAAATTATAATGTGTTACGAATGGAACCGATGCATCCGTGCCAATCCCCACTTTAATCCCTTCCTTCAGTGCTTGCTGAAATCCCTTAATTAATCCATCTCGAACTAATATTGTGTTTTGTTTTTGAACTTCCGTTATCTTTAATTCCTCTAACCCCCATTCCAAAATAGTAAGTGGTGCAGATAGCGTTGGAACTAGCGCAGAATAACCTTTTAACGATTTTGGATTGTTTTTAAACAGTTTAATTGACTCTTCATCTAATTCTGCACCATGCTCTATGGTATCCACTCCTCCTAACAACGCTTCTCTAATGCCTATAGTACTTTCTGCATGGGCGGCTACCCTTATAGATCCTCTATGTGCCTCATCACACGCGGCTTCGATTTCTTCAACCGTCATTTGAGGGCGACCCGCTTCTCCAATTTTTTTCGAGTCCAAGACGCCTCCAGTAGATATCAATTTAATTTGATCCACTTCGTGCCGGAAATTCTCGCGAACTGCTTTCCGTGCTTCCCATGGCCCATCAATCACGTGGAAGATCACCCCTCCATGCCCTCCAGTCACGCATATAGGTATGCCAGCTACTAAGATCCTCGGTCCAAGAAACTTTTTTTTCTCCACTAAATCCTTCCGTAATTCAACATCATAATAATAGGGTTCACCTACGGACCTAATCGTCGTAACGCCTGCATTAAGCGCAGAAATAATATGCTGTTTCATCATTCGCATCATTATTTTCTTCCCAATCCAGCGGCGCAACAACCATGATAGTCTTCTTAAAGTTTTATCGCTTCTGGTACCTATCTTACGCGGCTTTCCCTCACCCATCATGTGTGCATGGGCATTAATTAATCCCGGTATAACATAACTTCCTTGAAGGTCAACTGCTTTATAATCCGATGGGATCTCTACTTGATTTCTAGTGCCTACTTTCTCTATTACACCAGATTTCTCGTCTGATTCCGAATCGTTTTTAATGAGAATAATTCCATCTTTAACCAACTCGCTATCAAGATTTCCGTCAAAAATATTGCAATTCACTAAAGCATAATTTGATTTTTTACTCATAACTAAACCTCACCCTTTCTATAATCCGAGTACTCTAATGGCATTGCCTCCAAGAATCTTTTTTTTCTCTTCCTCAGTAAATTCAGGAAATCCCATCAATTTCAGTGGAGGCGGGATTTGCAATTTATTTATCGCATCCACCCATTCTTTTTGAGATAATAAAGGAGTAAAAATGGGCCAATCAGAGCCAAAGAGTATTTTTTTGACTCCACAAATTGTTTTAGCGGTTAAAAGTACTTGGAAAAGGGCCAAGGGTGCGATTTTATAGGACACTTGCCATGATGAAATATCAAAGAAGACATTCTTATTTTTTGCCGCCACAGAAATGGCTTCATTCGTCCAGGGTTGACCAATATGTGCCATTATTATCTTTATATTGGGAAAATCAACCGCAACCTTATCGACATATACGGGGCGATTATATTTCATGTACGTCGTAGGAGGACAGGAACCAGTATGACATAAAATAGGGACATTTAATTCTTCCACCCGCTCATAGAATGGATAAAATTGCGGGTCGTCGGGATAAAAACCCGTAAGAGGCCAAAGTTTTACGCCTGTCATCCCCTGATCTAAACATCGCTCAAGCTCTGAAATAGCTTCCAGCCCTCTTCGCGGGTCAATTCCTGCAAAACCGATAAATCGATCCGGAAATTTTTTCAGGATTTCAGCCACATAATCATTATATTCTTTGTAACTTAATTTGCCCTTGAAAGCAAGCTCATAATCCAACGCAAGTAAAATCGTTTTGTCAAGTCCCGCTTCATCCATTTCCTGAACCAATCCCTCCGGAGATACATTCGTTATAAGAGCAGGATCGAACTTGAAATGCTTAGCATGTTGATCATAAAACCCCTCTTTTAACGAATTTACCACTAATTCCTTCATCTCAGTTGAGATATACTTCTCTTCCCAAATATGACAATGTGCATCAATAATCAATCTAATCAACCCGATTAATAGATAATAATTATTATTTTATGGTAGATTCGATTAGCTTTATAATCTATTAGTATATTTAACAATTTTAAAAGAGATAAAAAAGGAAGTTTCCTGTCACTCAAATATAATAACTATTCACCGGAGACTGTTCGTTGAGAATAAGAAATGCACGATTTCCTGAAGATTTGATGAAAATTTATGAAATTGAGCAAATTGCATTTGATAATAATGGGTATTCTATTTATTTCATAACCCAAGCAATGGAATTCTTATCCAATTCCATTTTTGTAGCTGAAGAAAATGATACAATAATTGGATTTTGTATAGGGGCTTTGGATCAAAAGGATAAAACGAAAGGTTGGTTTTTAAACCTCGCGATTGGTAAAAATTATCAAAATAGAGGCATTGGATATAAATTAATGGAAAAACTCTTAACATTTTTTAAAAATTCAGGTTGCAATGAAGTCAATC
The DNA here is from genome assembly GCA_016840125.1 of Candidatus Helarchaeota archaeon. The sequence goes on from JAEOSY010000174.1 coordinate 11,434, forward strand.
TCACTGTTGATCCTAAAAATTCCGCTGGAATACATTTGTATGAAAAATTGGGCTTTGAAAAAGGAAAGATCATGAAAGATTATTTTGGAGCGAATAAAGATCATCTTTTAATGATCAAATATTTTGAAGAGTAAAGTTATTTTTTTTATTTTGAAGATCATATGTCGTTTAATCTGGCTTTCACGACATTCATCTCCTATATGATCCCTTTCGTTAAAAGCTTATTTATAGATATCAGGACTAATGTTATACAAATTTGTTCCCTATCTGTAATATGGAATGAAGAACTCCTTGTACTTCGGATAGCGATTGATTTCTTCACCCTTGGGTGTGAGAGGTAAGGCCCACAATTGGTAATTTCTTAGGTCATCCGCAAATTTTAGGGCATCGAATACTTTAATTTCATTCGCTGCCATTGTTGTTTGGCATATACTCACTTCAGGGTAGGTTGTTCGGATGTATTGAAGAATTTCAGCCAAAAAAGCTTTCTTTTCTTCAATCGACAAACCTTCTTTGTAGCCCAGATTCCAGAACAGTGCCACAGGGGCGCTTCCATTCTTGAAGACAGCTGATTCATATCGTATAAGTAATGATGCTAAAATCTCATTATCACGCGCCCATACCTTCCATTCAGCGTGGAAGTCTTGGCCTACATTGCCTATATTTCTAAAGTAGTTTTTGATCTCATATTCCAGTCGACTCCTTGAAAAATGGACTGAAATCGGTAACCACTTTCGATAAGCATTATAGATAGCCAAAACCGCATCCATATCTTCATCATTACCATTACGGATCGTTCCTTCCGCTATTTTATTCTGAGGAATTTTAGTATATAAAGCGGCGGCTATTTTAGCTAACAGGGGATTCAGGCCTCTTACTTCTTTAAACACTTTGACCCCATAATCCTCCATCGGTTTTATCCGATGTTTATCTTTCTTTTGGAAACGTGTGAAGCCAAAATACTTTTTGAGCAGAGACACACCCTTTTTCGTATCTGGGATTGCATAAAGCAAATCAAATTCTAACATCTTCGCCTTATCAATTAATTCCTTTATCATTTTCCTTTGTAGGGCCTGGTTACGGTGGTCCTGGTGGGTTGCAGCTAGACTTAAGGAGACTACCTTAAGCTCAACTGCATTATCTATAACCAGCTCTACAGGATTTCCAAAATGGGTTGCCACTAGTTCGGTTCCAAGCCAGGTACTATAGAAAAAGGTCTTATCTGGATAAAACGCAGGAAGGAACCATTCTGCATATCTTTCCGACCACTTTAAGCCACCTGAATCGTAGAATGGTTCGATATATGTGCGCTGAAATAATTTCCCTATTTTATCAAACGGCAGTGGATCCGATAAGATTTTTATCTGGTAGTCCATTTCATTAATTCCTTTGTTATTTAAAAAAGCTATTTCTTCTTCGTTTTACAAACTTTCTTTCCTAATACAAAGGCTTTTTTCATTAAGGCCTGATTTTCGACGATTTTCCCGGCGGCTAACGCGCTACCATAAAGAGTTCCCACGATTTTCGCACCCACATACTTGAAGCAGTCTTGGAGAGAGCGTAAGGCATTCACCGCACCTGAGACAAAGGGATCGGCATCCCCATAGGTCAGAATAATGACAATTTCCTTTCCTTTGAACGAATGGGTTAAGGAAATCCCTTTCACCGTTGTTAGGGCATAGCATCGATCAAGAAATAGTTTTGTCTGGGCGTTTAGATTAAACCAATAGATGGGGCTGGCGATGACGATCGTATCCGCCGGGGGAATGGCATCATAAATCTGCTGCATGTCATCGTCGATCACACATCCCGATCCCGAGTTGATGATGCACTGATCGCAGCCATCACAGGGCTTGATGTTCATGTAATGAAGGTGAAATGTTTGAATATCCGCCCCTTTTTTCTGTGCCCCTTCGATAAAAGATCGCGCTAAGGCGGTACTATTCCCATTTTTGCGGGGACTCCCCATGATCACAACTATTTTCTTGGGTTCCATTGAAAAATCACATCCTCGTACTTTACTTGATAAAATATGATTAATATTCTGAATTTCTATCTTATTTTAATTAGTGTTTGTAAAATACATGTGATGGTTGAGAAGTATGATCGGAGAAGTTTTGGCAGGACATAAATACATACGACTGATATCCTTTCGAGAAGATGGGACGGGAGTGCCTACTCCAGTGTGGTTTGCATATTGGGAAGGAAATGTCTATTTTTTCACAACACACAAGACATGGAAAGTGAAGCGAATCCAGAACAACCCCAAGGTGGAGATGTGCCCATGTACTTATAAGGGGGAAGTGAAAGGAAAATGTTTTGAGGCGAGTGCCCGTATTCTTGAAGGGGATGAAGCTCTAAAAGCGAAAAGTTACCTACAAAAGAAATACGGGTTTATGTATTCTCTTATTCGGTTTGGGTCTTGGGTGAAACGGAATAAACACCTCTTTATCGAGGTCATTCCTGGTTCAGTAATAGAAGAATGAGATTGGTTCAATAATTCTTTTATAATTGGATATTCATAAGTTCAAAGAGGTTATGTTTATGTTCAAATTAGATATGAATAAATTGGAAGGGTTCTTCGGAGTCGGCTGTTTAGGGGCAGCTATTGCGTGTTTTTTTGTGTCTATGGCAATGTATATCGTGGCTAGTTTAGGGATCGTAGATCAAGCCCAATTTATCGGGCAATATTTGGTGATTGCAGGCGTTATTTGTTTAGCGGCAGGTGGTGGGTTATTAGTGCTCAATGCTCTTAGAAACCGAAGTTCAGAAGTTGAAGGATTACCCACTTGGCAAATTTTTCTCCTTTTCGGTGTTGTTGGAGTAACTACTATTATATCGCTTGTGGTTCCTCTAGCATACTAAATTTTTTTTATTTAATGGGATTTTATCCAAGCCCGTAAGATATCCCAATATTCGGGAAAAGCGGGATCGGTGAATAAGACATGAAAAGATTCTGGAACCATATGTAACTCTTTGTCCTCAGACTGGATCGTCTCAAAATAGGTCTGGACGCCCTCAGGACTGACCGCCCGATCCGCTGCGCCTTGGAAAATAGTAATAGGGCAGGTAATTTTATCGCCCGAGTAGTAGGCTTTTTTGGAAAATTTGTTCAGCTGCAGCAAATACCGCGGGCTGACTTTCGCATGATGATAGGGATTCTCAAAATCGTAGCGCTGATGGATTTCATCGCGCACCCCGAAATCCTCACGCCCCTTGACCTTAATTACACGTCTGCCGGGTCCCGTGATATATGAAAAGAAGTACCACATAACCCGAAATAGATCCTTAATACTAAAAGACCGCAAATGAAAGCGAACTCCGGGAGCAAATTCTATCAAGCCGCTAACAGAATCGGGGTTTTGAGCGACATAATTGAGAGAGACAATACCCCCCATACTCTCCCCTACAAGAAGAAATGGTTTATCGGGAAATTTTTCACGCAAATATGTTAAAAATTCGTCCAAATCATCAATATAAGATTGGAAATCTTTGATATCCGCAGGAGGTCCCCCAGAGCGCCCGTGACCTCGATAATCCATAAAAATCAGGGCTATATTCGTTTGTTCTACGATTTGATCTGCGAGAAGTATGAAATATTCGCCATCTCCCGATGCGCCATGGCATCCCACAAGGATCTTTTCAAATTCGCCTGACTTGGGTTCAAATGTCCTGTAAAATAATTTCAATCCTTCCGAATTGATAAACCAATCATATTTGGGTTCCGTAATTGGATTGGTTCGCAGTTGTTGGAGGAGGGGGTGAATTTCTATCTTCTCATCTTGTTCGGGGGTCATAAGAAAATTACTTCAGTAAAAGTATATTAGGCTTTTTAGAGCTCCATTAAATCTGGTTTCAGTAGAGACGTTTTAGTAATTCGACGGTGCTGGTTTCGACATCGTATTTTACGAGTTTAGCAGCATCCAAGTCAGCAAGCGCTTTACGTATGGCGGCAGCCGAGATCCCAGAAGCTTTGACCAAATCAGCGCGCGTCCAGTCAGCTTTTTCGCCATGTAGGAGAAATAATAATTTTGAATGAGGTTGCGCACCAAAGACTTCTGTGAGGAGGGTCATTGATAAGGCTAAAATTTCACGCATTTCAATTTTTTTAGATTCTTTTTTACTGAGAGAGGCAAATTCGCTGGCAACCTTCTCGAGTTCTTTAGATACGTGATTTAATTCAGCCTTCATATTGACATTTTCGTCTTTTAGCTTCCCATACTCTTTCGACATTTTAACGAACTGGGGGTAGGTACCTTTGATTCGATCCAAGAAGGTATAGACATCCTTCGCTTCTGCCAAGATTTTCAGAAAAGTGGAGTCTTTTTTCGTTCTCTTACTCATAGTAATCCCTTATCTAGGTACTTCATACTAGTAAAATAAGTGTATGCGTTTCAAAAATTAAGCCCTGGTGCGACGCTCTAGTATATCTAAAATCATTTTCATTTCCTTAATCTTGGTGAGAACCAATTGAGCCTGTTCGGTATCGCCCAAATCGTGGGCAAATTTTGCTGCTTTTTCCAGATAGCCTATGGCAGCTTTGATATCCGCAGCCTCAATTGCTTTCGTCGCTTCAAGAATAGCTTTATTTTGCTCTTCTTTAACGACAGCGATGGTCTCAGGACTGAGGGTTGATCTCAGCGGGAGTTGAACCGTTTTGGAATCGGGTCCGAGATATTTCCGCAGGAATCCGCGCCAATCCGCCTTGACCGTTTGCAATTTCTCGAGTGGGTTCACGAGGAAGGCTTTTCCCTTCTTTAGTCGCTGGGTTGCGGCGTCTTGCTGCATTTTACGCCGGTTTCTATATAGAAAAGCAGCGGCAGTTGCCCCAGCTCCGACAATGGCAGCGATAAGAACCCACCACCAGTCAAATCCTGGATCACCATGAACCAAGGAAAAATACGAGGTTACCTTCCAGTTGCCATTTTGATCTTGCATGAGGATGCGGTAAGTAATGTCACTGGTTTGGTGGACCTCCCAACTATCCCAGATGTAATAGTTCCCCGTGGTATGAATCATCGTATGATTCGTTCCGTCGTATTCGAGCAGGACTTGAGCGACTCCTGTACCACCCGAATCAGAGGTTTCAACTTGGAGTACAACAGTTTCCCCCCAGCTGATGACGCTGGGGAACTGTTTGATCTGTAGCAAGCTTGGAGGGCGGGTATCTTGTACGGTTAAATTGAATAGGTAAGTTATATTCCAGTTATGGGAGTTGTCTTGTATAAAAATCCTGTAGGCTTGTAGTCCTAGAATTGTGGGTTGCCACGCATAGCTATAATTCGACCCATCAATGGTGCTCATAGAAAAATTGGCTCCATTACAGTAGATCGTCACCTCCTGGATTCCAGTACCAGGCGCGTCAGTTATGTGTAGTTGAACAGCCACGAAATCACCTAATTCAAGGGGCGAGGGGGTTGCGGACAGAACAGAATAGTGGGGAGGTGTAGTATCTTGTACTAACACCACTTCAGAGAGCGAGGTCCAGTTACTCTCAGTATCGCTCATGTATATTGCGTAAAAGAAGCTGTCCGTCGAATTTGGAATCCACCCTGAAAAATGATAGGTATCAGCGTTGATGTTAGCCATCGTGTAATTTTGATTCTCCACCTCAAATAGAACGGAACTCACGGAGGTTTGAAGATCGGTGACATTGATATAGACAGAAAAATTCTGCCCCAGTTCGAGTGGGTCCGACATTTCGATGAGATTTGACCAGTTCGGTCCAGAGCTCGAGATTACATTGATAGAGTCGGAAGTTTGATTCCAATTCCCTGCAGTATCGTTCATGTAGATATTATAATTTTTAAGCCCCGTTGAGTTGGGAGTCCATGCAGACCAACTGAATATACCTCCACCTCCAGTTGTCATGGTATGATTTTGTCCCGCGTATTCGAGCAAGACCTGATCCATACCTACTCCTGAATCAACAACTTCAATCTGAATAGTTTCGGAGGTGCCCAGTTGAAGAGGGTCCGCACTCTCCAGTAAATTATCATAGTTTGGGGGAATGGTATCCTGAAGGTTTAATGGGAGGTAGGACGTTGAATTCCAATTATCAGAATAATCACTTATCTGAATTCGATAATACGCCATTAACGACTGGGGAATCCAATTGGACCATTGATAGGTGTTTCCGCCAATCCATTCCATAGGGTATGTATGACTTTCGTATTCAATAAGAACTTGCGAAATTCCCATAGTATCTGTGACATCAACGCTCAGTGTGATATTTTCCCCCACTTCGGCGGGAGAGGGTGTTTGGGTAAGGTTTTCGTATTGGGGTGGAATGTAATCAAATAGTGTAATCTTATTTGCGGGAATCCACCCGTTTGTGCCCTTATATTTGAATTGAATCCATTCTTGGCTTTCATTAAAAACCCGATCTAACATGCAGAACTTCTGCCCTGAATAAACGTAATCGAGGAACCCGGCGGATGTACTGGCAGCAGTCATCACACTAACTTTTATATCTGACACCACCTTGAAGAAGGCTTGCCCGGTTATATTAAATGCATAATCACTCCCTCCATAAGCCCATAAATTGCGATGATCGTACCAGAAATGAATCCAGGAGCCTTCAGTTTCAAATCCCACATACCGCTCGCCTATATGGAGATCGCCGAGATCATTGTAGCTGGTCGAGGGACCATGACGAACATTCAAAACACTCGTATTCACCTCAAAGGTGAAGAACTCTGTCTGAATTTCATCAGGGATGTGGTAAAAATTTGCCCATTCGAAATAAGCACCCAGACCGAATGCATAATCCCAATTTGTATGATACCGGCTACTAGAGTGCCCATTAATTTTTGCATTATCGCCAGTACCCTCGACCACAATAACGGCGTGCCGCCATTCATCACCACCAGGGGGATCACCGTAGATTATAACATCACCAGGTTCCAGCCAATCTGGAGGAGACCCACTAGTATCAATAGTGACATGTGTGACATTCTGAAAAGTCGTTAAATGCTGGTGTAAATAATCGCAAAAAGGCATTGTGCCTTTAGAATCCACATTTTCGCCACCCCCATAGCGCCCCTGCCATAAATTCAGACCCCCCGCTATCAAACATTGCGAGACGTAATTCGCGCAATCGCCACCTCCACCAGAATAATCATTATAATCATCGGTATTGTAATCTAACCAATATTCATCGGCATAATTAACGACCGCGGTCCGATCATAGCGATAAGAAAAGACATTATAGGGTTGATATACATCAAGAAGTACCTGATTTCCTACAATTGAGGCGTTATAAAACCCATCAATGGCGAGATACTGTGGCAGTAAATAGAATTTGATTATTGTAGCGGTGTTATTGTAAGGCCACAACTCAACCTTTTGGATTAAGGAGGTATTTGTTGTAAATACCCCTCTACTTATATTTAATCTACTGTTAATTATCAAATCAATAATGACAGGATTCGCGGTATCAGTTAATGAAAAAGTTGCGGGACGGGATAAATTAAAGGTAAATTTTGTGTGATTGCGACCATTAACCAGAGAATCCTGGGAAGTATAGTTATTTAAATAAGAATTTTCGAGCCACAAATATTCAACTTTAACCCAATCATTTGATGTCATACTCAGATTGTTCCAAAAAGTGCCATCGGCTAGATCGATGCCTGCGGGGTTGAGAACCGTTCGATTGAATTGATCATTTCCACCATTATAGTTATTTATGTAGGCAGCCTGGGACTCTGGTATACCCCAAACTAAGTTATTATATGTGGTATAGGTTCGCTTGGTCCCCCAGTACTCATCTGCAATGTTCCAAGGGCCCACATCCCAAACGGGAGCAGCCGCACTCCTTCCTTGATAGGTGAGATTCACCATAAAATCATAATTTAGATCATTTGGACAATCGACTTTCCAGCTGGGTAACGCAACAAAAGTATCATTTTCAATTATTGTGTGTCCGTTCGAAGTTGTGCCCCCTACAAGCCCCTCACGTGTTGCAAAGACTACGTTGGTGTAGTATCGTGGTTGGGGGAGATGAACTGTGACGTTGAAGTATTCTTGAATTCCAAATAATATAGCCTCCGCTGCTAATTGTCTAATTTCAGACCTAGCTAAGAGTGAACTTTCGGTCAGGTTGGAGAGATATCCTACCATAACCAAATTAGCGGGCATCGTGGTTTTTTGGGTAAGGTACGAATCTTGGGGCGTGATGCTTTTATTCTCAAAGTGTAGAGCATTTACTAATTGATTGACGATAGATCCTGCTAATTTTATTCCATCGGTTGAACTGGGATAATGAAAAGCCCCAATCCCACCTTCTTGAGGGTCCGATGAAAACGAGGACCGGATTGAAATGAAGATATCGGCGGGACCGCCAATGGGGCCTGGAACGCCATTATTAGCGATCTCCTTCCTCGTGTAGTTTGTCACATCAAAATCCCCAACTCGAGTTAAGAAAGCTATACCGCCATCTTCTACAATTAATTGGCGGAGTCGAGTTGCTATATCAAGTGTTAACTCTTTCTCAGTTACACCATTCGAAGTGGTCGCGCCAGGATCACTTCCGCCGCCGCTGGGATCGATACAAATAATATAATTCTCCAAACTAATTTTCTGGAATGTAATAGGATTTTTAAAAATAGACTGAGATTCTTTTGAATTGTCTGAATTTGGATGCAACAAGCATAGAACCATCAACGATGATGCAAACATTAAGAAAAGTAAACAGAAAACGAGGAGCCTATTTAATTGCTTCACAAAACAACCTCCGATACTAATTTTTTTGACTTTTAATGAAATTAAATCTTTTGAATTCTGAACCTTTAAACAGAGAATTCAAGCAAATCCAATTCTTTTAATTTCTTTTTAGTGGGGATTCCGTTCTGATTCCATCCACGTTCCTCGTAATAATCGTCCAATAAGTGTTCAATATCTGCTTCAGACAGTTCGTGCTTTTGATGATAGTCCATCAATTTCTTAGGACCATCAGGAGTTTCTCGTGGGGTGTACCAAACACGAGAACAGTGATCCCGGTTGGTAAAACCTTCTCGAATATTTAAAAGTTTGTACAACGTGAAAACGCGCTCTCCATAAAGTTTTAATTCCTGCGGCGTACGATTGATACCAGTCAATGCAGAATATAACTCGCTCAGGCGTTCGATATGAATAAAATCGGTCCCGAGAAGAGTGTAAACAATACACGTGCCCATACAATTTTGAACAGCCATTGAATCCTCAGCATGTTTGGCATACCGTCCAGCATTGAAGTTCCTGTAGTAGGGGGTAGGAGTGAATACCCGGGAAAACTCGTCAGGTGACAGTCCGAAGTGGCTCGCATCATCTTGTAAGGTTTTAACTCCCATTTTTGGGATAGTATAAATAGACTGAGTCCCTCCATGGTGTGGTCGTGGATTTGTGATATATGTGAAGCGTTGAGGATCGATGGTAGTGGTACGGCCATCTTGGATGGCATCAGCACCTTTAAATAATCCAGTCCCCTCAAAAAACGCATCGGGATCAAGTTCTAGTTTTTCAGCCAGCGGATACCAGCCTTCTGCAAGAGTTTTGCCTATCTCTTTTTTCGAAATAATTTGATCTAATAATTGAAGATAGGTTGAAAATTCCCGTGGAAAGGATTCAGGTTCCTTCCGGGAAATCCAATTTAATAATCCTCCAACAGTGAAATAGCAGATGCCTGCCCGGTTGCAAATATCTAATAATTTAATAGCCTCAGCTGCGTCCTCCAAACCGAGGCGGAGGATAATACGAGCGGGGAGATAATGGTGTCCTGTAAAAGTGGCAATACCCTGAAGTGGTCCCTCTGGAATATGATAATCAGTTCTGCAAGAAATCATGCAACCATTACAGGCAAGATTTTGCTTGAATTTGTGCTTTCTCCAAGTTTTTAGCCCAAATCTTTTTTTCCATTTTCGATAGGGGAGATGTCCCTCGTATATTAAAGGAGCCTGCATGTCCCATCCTGAAGTGATGCCCATGTCCTGAAATTGTTTGGTTAGGGGAGACCCGGCAACTTTTTTACGGAATTGTCGGGTTAGTTTTAAGAATTTAGAAGGGTTGGCCACGCTTACTCCCTTCGTTCCATATGTGACGATGGCTTTAAGGTTTTTCGAGCCCATTACCGCTCCAAATCCGAACTTTCCTAAGTGTCCACTGTTGTCGATGAGTGCTAATGCATACCGAATTAAATTTTCACCCCCCCGTCCAATTGTCACTACGCCCGAAAGTGGGTTTTGCTGAAGAAAATGATTCGTGGTTTCATAAATGTCCTTCTGCCCCCAAAGTTTATCCGCAGATTTCAGTTCGATTTCCTCGTCATCGATATGAATGTAGGTGGGTTTTTTGGCCTTACCTGTAATGACAAGATGATCAAAACCCGCATTCTTCAGCATCGAACCAAACCGTCTACTCCCACCCACCGCGTTGTCTATGAAATGAAGTCCATCGGACGTTGCCACGATAGGAGATTTGGTGGTTCCGATAACTTTACCTGATCCAGGAATTAAAGTTCCTACAAGAGGTCCAGTACCGAGTATTAATGTATTCTCAGGTGCGAATGGATCTGTATTGGGTTGTTGGAAATCCCAGAAGAGGCGATTGTTGATTCCGTATCCCCCTAAGAATTTTTTAATATATTCTTCTGGTAATGGAGTTGTTTTTATTTCTTTGGATTCCAAGTCTATATGTAAAATCTTTCCAGCGTAACCAAATAATTTCATAAACTCCCCCCAATATGTTCTAAAGCGCCATAAGCACACTCTTGAGAGCATAACCAGCATGAAGATTTACAGCCTTCAAGAAATTCGATCTTTGTGGGAATCCAAGTATTCTCTTTTAATCGCCCAGGAATTATTCGGATATGGGCTTTTGATACATTAAATGATTTAACATGGGTGAATGAGCAAATTAATGCGCAACTTAAACATTGTGCGCAATTATCTGGGTAAGTTTTTATGTTTGTCTTGGTAATTTCCAAATTAATAACGCCTCCATTATTTATTTTTGGACGATGTTATATTTCTTGCAGTACTGCTTGAAATGGGGAGTTCCTCTTCCCTCTCTGATTACGTTTAAAACGTTTCGTGGTTCTAAAATTTGCATTCCGCTTATTATGGTGGCACCTCGGTCGAAGAGTGGTTCAGGAAGAAATCCGGCGGTGGGCCCCACAACGGCGATTGCTCTTGCATTTTCACTCCCACGTATTATGGTTTCTAGGGAGTCATTTGCTAGTGCGGATCCTGTGATAATGACGACATCCCCTTTTTGTAAGTGTTCTCGTGTAGTCTCTATATTCCTAAGATAGGGGAGATCTGAGTTTTTTAATCGGGCATCAATGACAATGAGATTTTCTGAGATTTGCTGAATCTTTTGAACTAGAGGTCTTATATAACCAATAATTACAACATAATCCGTTTTTCCTATTTTCATATGGTCAATTGGATTAGTCCCAAATAAAAAATGATAATTTTCCTGTTTTTCCTTAAGAATATGTTGAGATATAGCATTCAATGTAGATATTCCGATAATTTTTTTCAAATTTACTTCTTTACTCATTGCATAGTGAAGTATTTCAGTTATTTCAAGCTTATCAGGGGGTTTAACCATCTTAACTTGTTCACATGAACTGAGAGGATTCGGCATTGAAGCAGAATGGCAGAGCCCACAGGAACCGTTCTCGAGAAGGGTTCCAGTAAAATGGGATCCTTTCACAATTGTTTTTATCTGCAAGGAATCGCTCTCAACAGCCTCTAAAACCAGTGCAATTAAGTCCTCAATAAGGGTACCCACTTATAAAACTCCATTAATCTTAAGATTGAGATCAACTTGATTATTAATAAACGAATTTTAGACTTTTATAAAGATCATTTTCGTGAGGATAATATGGTTCCAGAGAAAGTTCAGAACGTTGCAGTACAATTAACAAAGGAAAAACTATCAATAGGGGAACAAACTATCTTTTTCAAGAGTGCTACACGGATGATTGAGTTATCAGATGAATCAGTGGATTTAATTGTCACAAGTCCTCCTTATAATCGCGGAAAAAAATATGCCGATGATTATGATGATAAACTCCCTGAAAAGGAATATCAAAAGTTGCTTAGTGATGTATTTTCGGAATGTTTCCGGGTTTTAAAGAATAATAGTTTATTTTTTCTGAATATTGGTGATGCTGCGAATGACCAAGGAAAAAGTGAAAAAGTTGCAAAAATTGCGGTTGATTCAGGATTTCATCGAATACAAACAATCATTTGGGTCAAAAGTTTATTAGGTAAAGGACATTATACACCCTCTGGGGGAAACCGTAGGCTTAATAATCTCTGGGAATTTATTTTCATGTTTGCAAAGGGACGAAATTACCAGATAGACCCGAAAGCAATAGGGATTCCTTATGCAGATAAGTCAAATATTGGACGATACTCGGATGTTGATCTACGAGATCCAGGGAATGTCTGGCTTATCAATTATTCATTGACAACAGGAAAGACAATTAAGAAAGGTCATGAAGCACCTTTTCCAATAGAACTTCCTTATCGGTGCATAAAGTTAGCTAAAGAAGTGAAAACAGTTCTGGATCCGTTTGGTGGAACTGGAAGCACCTTGGCAGCAGCTCATTACCTAAAAGTCAAAGGATTTGCTTACGAAAAATATCCAAAGGTCGAGGTCATCAAAAAGAGGATCTTAAATTCGGAGTTTAGTCCTCAGAAGCAGATTTTAATACCGGATATGGAGAAAGCAATCCAATTCTTTAATGAATTGTTAAATAAAGTCACTGAAATCTACCCTTCTATTGATTTGTATAAATTTGATAAAGCAAAATTTTCCACAAAGAAATTAGAGAGGATTTTGAGTGTCCTAGATGACTTTCAGTTAAATGCTGATGTTCTAACGAAGTTAGCGAACATATTAAAACGAGAAAAAACGAAATCCGGGAATTTAGAGAAATTCTTAAAGTAGATCTACAATTAAAGTCGACCATCCAAAGTTCTTTGCGCCATACGCCTGTGCGGTAAAAGGATTGTATTGTTCTCGAAATCCAGAAATTTTGATCATTTCAACCATCTTTTGAATAATTTCGGAGGCATAGGCATCAAATCCATGGTGTTGTAATCCTTTTACGATGTACCAATTACAATTGAGCCAAGTCGGACCGCGCCAGAGAACCATAGAAGATCCTTTAGCTTTAAATTTCGATGATGATTTAGCAACACTTGGGATGGGATAGGGTAACCAGAATTCATTCTCGTTCAGAAGATGTTCCTTTACGAGCGCATCTAATTTCTTACGCGTAATATCTAAACAGATTGGAAATAAGCCTGAAATTGTTATTTCTGGTAAGATTGTATCTTCAATCGAATGTATAGAATAGAAAAAATCAGTTTTATCATCCCAGCATTTCTTTTCCAATGCCATTATTGCAGCTTTTGCACGAGCACGATAAATATCCCCATCTTCCCTTTGATCAAGTGAGTCACAGAGATTCGCTAAGGAGAACAAATTCAAAATGTAAATCACATTGAAAGCGACATCTTTCACTAAAAATAAATCCAATTCCTTAATCTTTTCAATGTCCCAATCGACCTTATTGTATTTCTTAATGATTTTGCTTAACCATAAACCTGCTCGGAGTGTGAAGAGTCGTTTTATGTGGTGAATGTGATCCCAAATTGGTAAGAGATCCATTCCAGTTTCCCAAGGATGTACAACAGAGACCAGACCATCTCCAGAGATCCGTTCATTACGTTCGAGATGGATCCAATCAAAGTAATTTTGAAGAGGTTTAATCATTTGCTCAAGGAAATTTTGGTCCTGAGTTGCATTAAAAACAACTTCTACTGCTTGAGCAATCACGGGAGCTTGAGTTATACGGCTTCGATTTTTTTCAGGCCATATGCGTCCATATAACCAGTCGGCCAATCGTGGGATAAGTCCAGATGCAGATTTCCAGTAATTCATATGCGGTACTGAACCATTACTGAACTGCTTTTTTATCAGAGTTATTAATTCCTTCTTAGCATTTTGAGGATTAAAATGTGACCAAACTATAGCGTGAAAGCAACTGTCCCATAACCATTGATGTTGATAAGTACCCACTGATGGACAAGTGTAAAAAAAATCGTCACCATAAACCAAATTTCCTGTTAGTAAGTCCTTAGCTAGTCGTCTTATTTCAGTATTATTTATCATCACATTATTATTTGGAGATAATTAACTAATTTTTCTTTCCTTTGTTTATTAGAAAATCAATTGTTATTTTAGTCTTAATTTTCACAATATTTCCAAAATTAAATCTTTAATTGTTCCATTCAGGAATTCCTTCATATATAATTCATGGTAGCTCTGAGGTACAAGCTTTTTAGCTTTTTTAACTGAGAAATACCATCTTTTCAATCGTGAGGGCGATAAATTTTTTAGATAACTTTTCCAGTATATCTTAAACATTTCTTGATTCATTATAAATACTTCATAGGGTACCTCATTGTTCCCCAATGGAATTCGTAATTTTTGTTCCAATATTTTATTACATATTGTCTTGTCTTCACCTTTAATTACATCTATATTATAAGTTGTTGGTAGTGGCTCCGAAACGACTAATAATAACCCAGGTCCATCTAAAAGAATCTTAATTTGCGTATCTAAAATTAAACTTCCTGCTTTTTTTGCATAATACTCTCCGCCTATAGCTCCACATCTAAACAATTCTAACTTGAGTTCTCCTAAGTAATAATGATTATTCCAAAAGAATAAAAAATCTCCTACAGCAAGTCCCAATGTTACTCCCTTTATTTTTAAGGGTTCTACACATTTTCCTGGAGAGCAATCCCATACTCTCATCCCACTCTCATCTTTGAGTAAATTAATAACTATAGATCTTAAATCTTCCTCTAAGAGTAAATATGGTTGATTTATCAAATTTGCTTTGTCTTTAGACATTTTATATCATTTATCAAAAGATTTCTTTGTTAATAAGTGAATTTAAAATTAAGTTCGCAATTTTTCCACCTAATATCTCTTTTTTTGATAGTTGGAAATAGCTTTCCTTGACTAACTTCCTTGCTTCTTTAAATGAAAAAACTTTATAGGTCTTGTCTCCCAGAGAATGACTTGGTTTCTTTTTTAAATATTCACTCCAATATTTAGAAAATATTCTTTGATTCATTATGAATATCTCATAGAGTATCTTATTATTTCCTAAGGGAATTCGCCATCCACGCTCTAAGCGTTCTTCACATTCTTTTAAATTATCTCCACTCAATCCAGATTCACCTAGACTCGTAGGTGTTGGTTCCACAACAATTAATAATACCCCCTCGCCTTCCAAGAGCATTTTACTCTGATCATCATAAATCATAAGTCCGCCCCTATTTGCAAAATATCTATTCCTTTTTTTAAAAAAACTACATTTCTTAAATTTATGAAATTTGATTTCACAAATATAAAATCTATTATTTGAAGAAAATAGAAAATCTCCAGTGAGAATTCTCAAAGGTATATGTTCTATAAATATTTGTTCTCTACATAAGTGTCTCTCAGAACTGCAATCCCACAACCTAACTCCAAAATTATAGAGCGCGTTCATAACGGCAGACCTTACTTCTTCTTCCGATGTAAAGTAAATAGATTTCATTTTATATGGGAAAACATCCTTCATTTTAAATCGAGTTGATCCACAGTCAGGACATGAGATTTCTTTTCTGCGGAATTCTTTTGCAGTCTTTAGATCTTCTGTCTCAGTAGTCCAGCCACAATCTTTACACTGCACATTTGCCTTTATTACAGTCAGTGTGTGTTCAGTTTTTTCGTTTTTAGGCGTTTGAAAAATCCCCTTTGCTTTATTTTTCTCAGTTAAATATGGGATTATAATTGAATCCTGAGAATCCCTTTTATACCCCTCACTTTTGGGATACACCCCTGAGACGCTCCACGTCTTGAATCCTTTATTTAACGATTTATTTGCAAAAGGATCGTCCAATTCTAGCTCTTGCGGTCGAATTGCTTCAGTTCGGGCATTCGCAACCTCATGAGCTTTTTGTAGGCGGTCTTTCCACGATTCCCATTTGTGCCAATTATCAAACTCGCCGCGAAGTTTATCATTCGGGGCTTTTTTTCTCTCCTCCTTCCGTTCACTCTCTTGCTGTTTTTTAAGATCGGCTAACTCAGTTAGACATTTTGGTAGACGCTCCTCCTTCTCTTGTTCCGTGAGGCTCGTCCTTTCAATGGCTGTCGTGCAGAGATCCAAATCATCATCAGATAGCCAAGGGTACTTCCACTTCGCTTCTGCTATCTTCTTCTTCCATTCGCTCATTTAAACCAACTCACTAATTCTCTTCCGTGCTAGAGAGACTATCCCATACCAAACCCTCTCTCTCAACGACCATAAAATAAAATAATAATAATAATTGGGAATTATACAGAAAACATTTTCCCGATTTAAATTGGATCTGTGGAAAAATTAGAGATCTTGCAGAAATTCGAAACTTAATCGCGCATAATAATTACATAGAAGAAGAACAAGTTAATCTTGTTAAAGCTTTTTTTCCGATTATTTTCAAACAATTAGTTAGTAGTCTGAATTCACTTCAATAAGTTATTATAATTTTCCTTATCGTAAAAATTTACAGGCATTTTGTTATTTTACACTACTTCCTCCCGCCACCGATACCTGCACCCGAAGCACCGATAGAGGACGAAGGTTTTGTAATTCCGCACAAGATTATTGGTTTCTGTGCTGATACTGTAACATGATTCATATGGCTGATCATACCATTGTCATGCTGATTGGCGACCATACTAAGTAATTCCCTCTTAGCGTTCTCGGGATCAAAATAGGTCCAAACTATTGCATGGAAACAACTATCCCACAACCATTGATGCTGGTAGGTGCCAGTACTCGGACATGTATAGAAGAAATTTTCGCCCGCTACTAAATTACCTTCTAAAACGGCTTGTGCTTTTTCCTTCACTTCATTAAGTTCCATTAGCTGATCAATTCCATCAAAATTTTTAAAAAAACGTGGTGTTATTTATATAAAAATAAAGTATGTAAATTTTTCACTTTTTATTATAAGAAAGGTGATATAATAGTATATCAAATGTAGAATAGATAGAGAAAGAGCGAATGTAGGAAAAATGTGATATGGCGGCAAACAAGGGATCTTTTAAAATAGTGTTCGCAGGATTAGATAATAGCGGAAAAACATCCATTCTCTATACCCTAGAGAACAGATTTAGCATGCTCAATCCCGCGCCGACAGCTGGTATTGAAAGGAATACGTTCAGAGTACTTGGCTTTCCTATTATTCGGTGGGATTTAGGAGGGCAATCTCAGTTCCGTAGCACCTATTTGCAAAATGAACGCACCTTTGATGAGACAGATCTGCTCTTTTTTGTGATCGATGTCCAAGATCGGTCGAGGTTTGGAGACGCCGGAGATTATTATGATCACATTTTAAAAATGTTCCGAAAATTGGGAATAACCCCCCCCATAATTTTATGTTTCCATAAATTTGACCCTGATTTAAAGGATGTAGATCGTGTTGTAAGCAATATGCAAGTAGCGAAGCAAGTATTTCGACGGAAATCCGGGGGATTTGATGTCCAGAGTTTTGAAACAACGATTTTTGAGAAGTGGACCCTTACGGAATCCTTTTCAAAAGGGATCCTACGCCTTTCATCAAAATCTACAATACTAGACAAGCAACTTGAGCATTTTGCGCAGGAATTAAATTCAGAGACGGTTCTTCTTTTAGACGATAATGCATTACTTTTCGGGCAATACTATAAAGATGATGAAAGTAATGATATATGTCAATTAGTTTCACCTCATTTAGCAACGATGGCAGACAAAATAATTAAGTATGGTACAAGTTTTGAAATTTTTAGGGTGAAAGTAGAAGGTTCCTGGGTTTTCTTCCGTGATTTAAAGATAGAGAACAACCGATTTTACTTGACTATTCATAATAATCAGGAAGATAGTGTCAAAATGATTAATGAGAATCTATCTCAATTTATTGAACAGGTAACTAACACAATTCAATCCTTTTTTATCTGATTTGAGGAGGATTATATATTTCAGAAGGTCAAACACCATTCAAGATTGTTTTTGCGGGATTAGATGATAGCGGAAAAACTAGTATTTTACTTGTTCTTGAGAAAAAGTTCAGCTTGTTAACAGACTTAAGTCCTACAAAAGGGATAACACGGGATGAATTTGATGTACTTGGCTACCCGATTGTAAAATGGGATGTGGGGGGGCAGGAAAATTTCCGGAATGCCGCGCTGAAGAATGATCGATTTTCTTCAACCGATCTTTTATTTTATGTGGTTGATGTTCAGGACCAAAATAGATATGATGAATCTTTTCAGTATCTATCAGAAATTCTCCAGTACTTCCGTGACTCTAACGAAGATTTCCCACATCTCGTAGTATGTTTACATAAGGTAGACCCGGATCTGGTTAAAGATTCTGAGACCTTGGCTAAAATCAAGACTTGTGAAAGTAAATTGAGTGAATTAATCGATTTTCCTCATCAAACCTTTATTACTACAATCTATAATAATTGGACATTACGAAAGGCATTCTCAAAAGGCCTCTTAAAACTCTCACCTAAATCCACTCTACTCGACTCGATCATGGAGGATTTTCTCGAGATAACAAAATCAGATACGTTATTGCTTCTAGATAGGGATGCCCTCATTTTTAGTGAGAGTTTTCGTGACGAGGATAATTATCAACTATCAAATCTCATCGCACCACATTTAGCGACGATGGCGGATAAACTAATGAAGTATGGAAAGGATATTCAAGTGTTTCAAGGGAAAATTAGAGGTTGGATTTACTTTAAGCCGGTTGATATAGGAGAGAAGAAATTTTATATTGTCATATTTAATAAATTTGCTGAAAGCCTTGATGAAATCGATTTTGCACTTCCTGAATTGGCTGAAAAAATGGCGAACACGCTTCAAGCGTTTTTCTTATGAATAGATATTGCTTTTGAATTTAAATTATATATGATTAGCGGAGGATTGAGTCCTTGGACAGGAAAAAGAAGGAGAAGGAACGGAAATTAAGAGTTGCTTATGAGGCATTAGAGGAATGTAATAAATTACATACAAGTACAGGGCGAGATAAAATCCCACTTGATGAAGTTGCTGAGAATTTGGGGATTAGCAAGGAGGAGATTCAAGATTCTTTTGATCTCCTTGTAGAGCTCGGGGAAATCGCTGATGATGGAGAGAGAGATTTCATGAACTATAGTGGAGAACTGTTAGAGTTAGTCTATCAACTTCTTTTAGAGCTTATGAAGCAGAAGGAAGAAGAAGAAATAGAAGAAGTCGAAGAAGAAGAAATCATTTCCTACATTGAATAAAGACTCACTTGAATTAGAGTAAAGTTAAAGTCTAATTTTGTAATTATTTGGATATTTAAAAGGAATAGAAATCATAATATGTATTTTTTTCAATTCGTCTCACTTTGCCTTGAGATTCCAAATAAATAAGGTGGCTAACAGTTTCATTGAGTGCTAAAAAAGCGTTAATGGGATCGAGATCGGTGCCAAAGTGAATTTGAGAAATTTCAAAAGGGGTTATTGGATTATCTTTAATTATACGTGAAATCTCATTAAGTCTAGTTTGATGATGTTCTTTAATTTCTAGAATACGCTGATGTGGATTATAAATGACATCTTGGTGAGCGGGAAAAATGATTTTTGGATCTAATTTATCAATTCTATCTAAAGATTTTAAATAATGGTCTAAAATATTTTCAAAATTAAATTTCTCCTCAAGTAATGTATCTACGTGGAAGTTGCCGATGTGGGGGGTTATTCTGGAAAGAATATGATCCCCTGCAAATAAATACTTATGAACCGGATCAAACACGCATATATGACCTAAAGAATGCCCAGGAGTCCATATTATTTTTAGTTTGCTTTTCCCGAACTGAATTTCATCCCCATCATGGAATATCTTATCTGGCGCGTAATACTTCCTTAATTTTGGCCACATTGAAAACCAGCGAACCATTTTTTTTCCAATTACTTCACTAAGTCCAAATTTCAGCATTCTTTTCATTATTTGTTCTGCTTCAGCTTTTGTTTCCCTAAGATCGCTTTCCCGTTGAAGGATATTGTTTGTCACCTCATGCATTAATATTTGAATCTGAGGATTCTTCTGTTTAAATTTCTTAAGTAATCCAATATGGTCAAGATGATGATGCGAGATGATGCAGTAGTCAATCTCACTCATAGAAATACTTGCCTCTTCCAGTAATGAAAAAAATGCGTTGCTCCACTTCTTAAAATCTAAACCGGCATCAAATAGAATGTTCTTATTCCCCAGTTTAAAGAGATACACACACACAAATTTAACATCATATGGCACTTCGATTTTAAATCGATATACCCCTTCAATTATATTCAGTTCAGATGTAAAATTACTCAAGTTCCAAACCCAAGTTACTATATTCGATTTAAACAAAGCTCTACTTCAATTTGTCTAACAAAATATTATTAGTTTTATCTTGTTATTTCATTATGGAATTTTAATGAATCTGAGGCTAATCGACTTTGAGAAAAAGAGGAGGTACAAGTCCATTATATCTAAAGTATGAAACCCCTGAATTTAACACGGTTATGCAGAAAAATTAAAGTTGAACAAGTCGGACCAATTTTTTTTCAATATCTATATATATTTTAATGGCATTACCCCGCTTTAAATAATCTAATACAGATTTAATTAAATGATTTTTTATGGAAATGAAAGATGATGCGTTTTTTAGACTATTCCCTTTAATAGAATGGTGAAATTCTAGACATCCTATAAAAGCAGAAGTATCTTTTCACACCATTTGAAAATAAAGGAGTTCGACTAAAAAAACAACCCAATCTTTTAAAACGACTGAGCTATAGTGAGTGTAAATAGAAAAAAAGTCAAAACCACTTTTTTGGGGTGGATACCACATGAAAACCATCTCAGTGAATATTCCAGAAGCCTTTGTGAAGGGTTTAGAAGATCTTGTTCAAAAGGATTTGTATGCAAATCGAAGTGAAGCAATTCGAGTAGCAATTCGGGATTTACTGAAAAGAGAGTTGTACCATGACGAATATTCGTTTACAGCTCTCCGAGACAAAGAGGAAAAATATATTAAAGAAGAGCAAATAATCACAATTTAAAAAGAGTTCGGAGTTTTTCTCCTTTTTTTTCTTTTCTAATATTCTTTTTATTTCGTATTTTTAAGAGCGTTCGTCAAATCTTCAATTTTCTTTTCTAAGATCTCTATGGTATCTTTATTGGGGGCGTTTGTCAATGGACTTCCACATTTACTACATTTAAAGCCGATTTCCATGGCATCTTCGAATGTACAGGCGCCACAGTTATTGGGACAGCGATAGAAAACGTGATCTTGTTCATATTCAAGGCGAGTTTGTAGTACTTGAAGAACTAATCTATTTTTATTTCGAATCAGATGGATAATATTTTCAGGTTCAAGTTTCCAGAAGAAAATATACCAGCCAGTCGATTTATCTCTGAGTCGTCGAAAAGATGCTAGATTGTTCTCATATAACTTATAGAGAATTTTTCGAATATCATTGAGACGAATGTTAAACTTGCTTGCGAGCTCTTCATCTGTAATTTCAGTTTTTTTATTCAATTCCCGTACTACATCTTCGACAAGATCTGCTCCAATAATATCTCTCACGACATTGAGGAATTCGCCTTCTTCCAAGTCAATAGGCATTCGTCTGTCCTTCTTCTAGGTAGGTTTAGTTTCACTCGAAAATTTTCAAATTTGTCCTTTTTCTATGTGGATTAAAAATGACAAGAAATAAATTCACTATATATAAAATTCGTGAAGAAATATATAAAATTATAGGAGAAGTTCCGAGGCAATCTCTTCAGAGAGTTTATAAATTTTCCGCAATGATTAAATCGCTAATCCGCCGAAAGACCTTTTCAACATTTTCCGCTGACTTAGCGGAGGTTTCATAAAATTCAAACTTCAATTCGGTGGAGAGCTTATTGCCATCGTCGGAGGAGAGTTTCCGGTCTTCTGTGAGATCCACTTTATTTCCGATTACAATGCAAGGGACTTTTCCACAGTAATTTAACAAATTTTGATGGGTCTCTTTAATTTCATCATATGTATTGGGTCGTGTGATATCATACACTAGGAGCGCGCCCTGAGCTTCTTGATAGTAATCGCGTCGGATAAAGCGAAATCGAGCGTCGCCTGCTAGGTCCCATATTTGGAGCAGAACTCTCATGTTCTTATCCGGATAATCAATAAATTTAATGAGAAAATCCGCACCTAAGGTCTTTGAATATGTTTCTGAGAATTTACCCGTTGTAAATCTTCGAATGAGAGACGTTTTTCCAACGGCAGGTGCACCTAACACTAATAATTTAAACCCAAATGTCTTCGTTTTCTCCATTTCTAGTCTTTCCTCCGTCTATATGATTGAACTCTTTTTTCTCATCTTCGCCTTGCTTTTAATTCAATGGTAATATCTTATTAATTGTTTGACATTTTAATGTTTTTTTATTTCTGCTTTTTAAAACGCAGTGTGTAAAAAACACGGTAAATTGCCGTTAAATGGGACAAAATCCCAACTATAATGAGACCGATATAAGCAGACTTGAGATAGAGGAAATTAAATAAAGAAAAGAAGAATATTATAAATAAACGCTCTGATCGCCCAGCTAGACCCACATCACAGCTGGGAATCCCACTTAGTTCAGCTCTTACTCTAACATAGCTAACCATAATTACTCCGATTAGGGCGATGGTTACCCAAACCAGGAAGGGTACTCCAAGAAAAGGGGGTAATGTTGGGTAATAACCTAGAAAAGCCACTATTATAAAGGCATCCGCATACCGGTCCAAGACGGAATCCAGATAGCCACCTTGCACAGAAATAGTTCCTGTCAGACGTGCTAAAGCCCCATCGACACCATCCAAGAGACCCGCGGTGAAAATGAGTATCGCGAATAGAAGACTTCCCCAACTATTTTGAGGAAAGCAAATGAAAATTGCACAGCCACTGAAAGCAATAATTGTCCCAACAACTGAGACTTGATTGGGAGTTATATTGAATTTCTGAAATTGTTTAGCGATCCACATCACTACAGGACGAAAAACTCGCCTTAATCGATATTTTGATCCCATCACAATCAGATTTTTCAATTAATTCAAAAGAACTTTAAAACAATAATCATTTTTTATTTTGAGTAATCCTATAATAATTGAACGATTTAATTCTATTGAGTTGTTAAAATGGAAGCATTGATGGAACTAGCTAAAAAAATCGAAAATACAGACCTCAGAGAGAAGATTTTATCTTTCTTAAAGGCACCTTCAATTTCTATTGAAACTTTTGGTGATGAAATGACAATTGAAGAGGCACCCGCCTCAAAAAAATATCATCATTCGTATTCAGGTGGATTGATTGAACATTCAGTGGGAACAACACTTATCGCGCTTGATATTGTAAGTATGCTCCAAAAGGTCCATCAAATTGATTTCATTAATAGAGATCTCATCATTGCGGGTGGGATCCTACATGATTTATTCAAGCCTTTAACGTATAGTAAAGATAAGAAAAAATATGTACGATCAAGGTTGGGAAGTAAAGTAGATCATACATCTCTTATTTTTGGGGAGGTCTGGTCGCGTAAATTCCCCTTGGAATTACTTCATATCATCCTCGCGCATCATGGGAAAGGGAGCCCTGCCCAGCCTCGGAGCTTGGAGGCCCTAATTTTACATTTAGCTGATTATGTGGATAGTAACCTTCTGGGAGATATCCTCCTTGGAGCTCAGAAGATCATGGAACGTACTGGAAAGAAAATAAAAATTGAGAATTCAAAATTTGCAGCTATTATATGTAATGTTATGGCAAAGAAAGGAATAGAAGGGGTAAAAAAGCAATTAAGTACATTGAAATAATAAAATACAAGAGGAATTAATACGATTATAAAAGATTTTAGGGAAGAAGACCAAACATCTTTTAAGAAGATCCTAATACAAGGAGTACAATCTGTGAAATTAGATAATCCCCAACCTATCTTTCACGAATTGGTTGAAATTAGTTCGAAATACGGTGTTGTTACCCAAATGTGTGCCGCTTCACGAGTTGTGACTTGGGAGCACCTCTTTTTTGGGTGTCTTTTTGCCATGCTCGCATTCAAGCAAGAAAGAAACCTCTTAAATCGTCTCCCTTTAGAAATTTTGCTCTATGTTTCTGGCCAACGGCAAATTAAAATTGCCCTAGAAGACTTCGGAATGAAAGACGGAGATAATTGCATCATCATCCTTGGAAATTCGGAAGCGTCAATGAAGCAAGCTTTAACTGATTGTGAGAAGTTAATAGGTGGAGAACACACGGATGAAGTTTTGAACATCTCTAAGAAATCCAAACGTGTAGAAATTTGTAGATATTTTCAAATTAATAGCGAAGAATTAAATGCAATAGCCCAATCAGATGCTGAAAAGGAACAAGCGGCTGCCCTCTTTAAAGCAATTCTTAATCGCATGGCCCTTATAGCGCTTGAAAAATAAATTACAGATCAAATTCAGCTTTCGACAAAATCTGCTCAGGTTTTAGCAGGGACATCCCGGTTAATTCGCCTAAAATCTGGATCATTACTATTTTATCGGGATGGCTCAGATTCACTTTCCTATCAATATGGTTTGCCACTTCGACAATTAATTCTTGGGATTCGAAGGAAGAACGTCTTTTTTTTAGAGTTATTCGAAAGGTTTCATTTTCATCGATTCTTTTCTCAAACTTCTCTGTAATTTTTATAATATTTTCAAGCGTTGTTTCAATAACCACTTCAATTGGAATGAATTTTAGCGCAAATCTCAGAAAGGTTGAGTCCTCTTCGATTAAATTTCTCAATTTTATCATATTTTGAACTGGATCTGAACTGGACTTCGCGGTGAGTAGTCCTGGAAAAGGAGTTCTTTTTGCCCTCACATCTTCTTCGCCGATATTGGTAAATACGTACCAAATTTCAGCAATCGCATCTCGCTCGTGGAATCGAGGGTATGATATTAGAAAATTGAAGTCTTTCTGCAAGTTTTTAACCTGAATGTTTTTTTCTTAAAGCATTAAAATCATAATGAATTAATACTATAGAATAAATTATAAATAAAATTCTAAATATAATATTTTGGAACAAAAGGGTCTGAATTACTCCATTCAAAATTCTTTTTGAAAAATGAGCTTCAGACATGACGTGGCTTGAAAAATGAGCCATCTTAAGAGAGTTTCAAAATTATCAAATTAAGAAATGAACAAGGAGTTAAATTGAAAATGAATGCACCAGCGATTGAGCTCTATGATGTGGTAGATGATGGCGAACTTAATCAGCTACAGATTACGGGACCTATAAAGGATATGTTGAATCCTGAAATGGTCGTGCTTCTAGTCGACGAAGCTACCAGGATGATTTATTTGTGGAAGGGGTCCAATGCAAGAGTAAGAAAGAAATTTATCGCAGCACGGGTTTCACAAGATGTCCGAGGGCAAAAGGGATTAAATTTTAAAGTAGACAGTATTGATCAAGGAGATGAACCAGCTAAATTCATCCAAATTATAGGTGGCCCAGTTGCAGCTGCCGCTGCTGCACCTCAAGCGGCCCCCGCTGGGGGAATGGCTCCAGCACCCACGCCAGGTATGCCGTCTCAACAATTTCAACCGCAACCCACCATTCAACCTCAACAATTTCAAGCTGCTCCAACTATCCAAACCCAACCAGCTCCAGTTATTCAAGCACAACCAACCATTCAGGCACAGCCTGCAGCAGTTGGGGCTCCAGGTCAAGTCCAAGTGCCGCCCAATATTGAAGAAGGAGTAAAAGCGATCATATATGAGATTGAAAAGCGACTCCCACCTCCACCTTACAAGCGAGAGCTAGTTTTTATTGGACCTTACGCTTTTAGTATTGCTGAAACGAAGAAAAGTGCTTTTGGGCAAGAACAAGTGGAGCGTCGTTGGGAATTAGCCTCCCCACCTGAGGGGCAATTTATTGCTACGGGGTATACACCTCGCGCCATTATACAAGGCGGAAAAGTTCTTGCAGTTGAATTAATGAAAGGTGGAGAAGGCGGCGCATCTCCAGATACGCAAATACAAGTTTTTAAAATAAAATATCAAAAATAATCCATTTTTTTTAAATTTCATTAATTTATTTTTATTAGCATGCGAGAGGAAGCTACATGGTGAAATTACAAAAGGATAATGACCTGTATGATCTCCCAGATGACCTACTATATGCACCATTTGTTGAAAATGTTGGTCACGTTTGGGCGAAATTGGATGATGATACGGTAAAAGTTGGTATTACGGACTATGGGCAAAAAAAATTGAAAGAAATTGTTTTTGTTGATCTCCCAAAACCTGGCAAGAGTGTTGAAAAATTAACATTCGATGGTGATACCCCAAAGAGCGAGCCAGTTGGAGCGATTGAATCTCAAAAAACTAGTATAGAATTTTTCTCACCGATTTCAGGCAGTATTGAGGAAATTAACGATGAAGTCGAAGATAACCCAGGATTAATCAATCAGGATCCTTACGATGATGGATGGATATTACTAATAAAACCATCAAATCTAGACCAAGAAAAAGAACTGTTGTGGTCTGCAGAAAAATACGCTCAAGAGCTTAAAAAACTCTAGAATCCACGTCGATTCTTTAACCAATTACGGAATCCAGAATTTCAGTGACATCTATCATTTTCAAATTTGATTTTACCGCCTTGATAGCGTCTGTGAGATTCCGATGACAGAATGGACATGAACTAACTAGATAATTTGACTTCGTTTCTTCCGCCTCTTTAATCCGTGCAGATGCGATATCTATGGCCCAATCCTTAAACCCGGACTTAACACCCCCACCGGCACCACAACACCATGCATTTTCGCGATTTCGGTCCATTTCATTAAGGTTCAAACCCGGGATCGCCTTCAATAATTCGCGTGGTGCATCATAGACACCCACATGCCGTCCCATGTGACATGGATCATGATATGTGACGGTGTGAGGAAATTCTTTTGTGATTTTTAATTTTCCATCTTTTAGAAGACTATAGAGATACTCAGTCACGTGTAAAATTTCAATTCCTAGGTCTTGATCTATATGCTTAGTATAGTCTTCCTTGAATGTGCGAAAACAACCGGCACATGAGAAAACAATCTTTTTAGCGCCTACTTTTTTAGCTAAATCTAAGTTATGCTTTATAACGGGCTCGGCAGCCTCGGTTTGCCCTGTTCTGAGCAGTGGGGAAGTGCAACACCATTCGTCAGGACTTACTGTGAAATCTGCTTTAACTTTTTTCAAAAGTGAGAATGTGGCTCTCGCAATTTCCTTTTGGCGATATGAAGAGGTACATCCAACATAGAATAGGATTTCTGCCTTTTCAGGAAGTTCTGCATCCCCTAACCAGTCTAAACGATTTTTGTGGGGCTCATTATAAGGATTACATTCGTGTTCAATACCTTCAGCAAATAATTTCTGAATAGGCAGAGGACCAGCACCCGCTTTGACGGCTTCCGCTCGTAATTCTTCCATGATATCCAATAAATGTGTGCTGATATCTTGTTGACACTGGACAGAACAGTTTCCACATAGAGGACATGCATAAAGAGCGTTGATAATGGAATCGCTCCATTCTAATTCTCCATTTTTAATCGCATTTGCCATCCAAACGCGTCCTGAGGCCCAGAAGGTTTCAAACCAAAATTTTTCCCCTGATGGACAACTTGGATTGTAATTTTTATAGAGATACTTACACGCAGAGCAACGTGCACATTGATGAACCCATTTCTCGACAGCAGATAATCCCATAAAATCACATCTCTATTCACATCTGTGAGCATTTATTTAAAGTTGTCCATTAACTGGCTATAAGAAGGAAATAAATAAATCAGGGAT
This sequence comes from Candidatus Helarchaeota archaeon, assembly GCA_016840125.1. The sequence continues at coordinate 39,354 of JAEOSY010000174.1, forward strand.
ACCATTTACACATCCTAATTTTTCGAATGTTTCGAGTATCTCTAGCCGTATCCCGTACCTGATGGACCCAAGAAGCTTCTGGATTGACTTTTCATCCATTTAATCCACTTTCACATCAAACTTTTTCACGAGTAATTGCGCATCTATTCTAGGTGTGGCGGAGACGATAATTTCTGATTTCTTTCCAGCGGTGTCCTGAAATTTTACTGAAAATGAAGTACCTTTCCCATTTAACCAAACCCATTTTAAAAGGTCAGAGATGTTTGTGAAAAAATTTAACTGAGACTTCTCAACTTTTGTTTCTTCGTTCCGAACAAGTAAGGATAGTGGCTTATATGATTCAATAACAAAAGGGCCCGTCTTAGGATAGTCCTCACTTGATTTATCCAAAGTTGTTAAGGATTTTTTATTAATTATAGTTACTTCTGAAGGATCTACCATTCCCTCTATCTCTGCTTTCTTTTTTGATTCCCAGGGATTATTGTGGAGCGCATTTTCAACTAGCTTTATGTAGAAAGATTCTTTTCTGAATCTTTGAAAGAGTTTATGAATTTGATCATAAAACTGAAAATGTTTCGACTCGTAAATGTAGAGATACAGAACTGAAAGGAGATATCCTACTGCTTCAGGGTATTTTTCTTTATTTTCATTTATTTGAGCAAAAATTTGATTGAATCCTTCCTCGAAACCTGATAGGTCAGAATAGTTTTTAAATTGTGTAACAGTTTCGCCATCAAAAACAGCGGGTAATTCGAGATAACTCAAAGGATTTAGTTTTTGTTTAATCTTAATGGAAAGTGTTTCCGCTTCTCCCGATAATGTGATTAACTCTTTCTCTTGTAAATCTGCTAAAGCGAGGGTAATGATACTCTCATCGATATTAGTGAGGCTCTTGAGTTTCTCCATAGAGCACTCTTCTAGATTGTTGATGATATATAATATTTGGTACTTCGGACTTTTCTCTAGAAATTGAGACACTTCTTTTAATTCCGTTTCCAATTTCGTTATTTTAGTATCTACTTCACCCTTAACATCGGCGACGATTCGCTCGAGCTTCTTAAAATAAATCGTCGCATGCGATTCTTCAGATTCCTTTGCGACCTTTTGCATTTCTTTTGGCTCCTCTGCGACCTTTTGTGGTTCTTCGGGTTTCCTTGCGACCTTTTGCGATTTTTTGCTCTTCTTTGTAGGTATCTAATCTCCACCAATCACTCAATAACGATTATTTATAAAATAAAGAATATAAGTTATTAGTTTTAGTGAATTAATAATGGAAATTTCGGAAATTAGAGTAAAAACTTCTAAACGTGAGGAATTAATTGATATTACAGACAGGATCACTCAAATTTTAGAAAAATCGGATGTTCAAAATGGAGTTTGCCGGGTTTTTGTTCCCCACACTACTGCAGGAATTACCATAAACGAAAATGCTGATAGAAATGTGAAAATTGATTTCATTAATATTCTCAAAAAGATATTCCCTCAATCTCGAGAATATCTTCATGCGGAGGGAAATTCAGACGCCCATGTAAAAGCGAGTCTTGTTGGATTTTCTCAAATAATACTGATCCAAAACAAGAAATTCATTTTAGGAACATGGCAGGGACTCATGTTCTGTGAATTTGATGGTCCGAGGACACGGAAAGTGATTGTAGCGCTCGAAAGTGCATCCTCATAAGCTGTCATTCAAAAATTTCTGAAGCGGGAATAGGTTTATGACATTGAGGACATCCAGATTTATGTCCGTAGGCGACTCGCCAGTGAAGAAGGAGACCACATTGACAGCGGTAAAATTCTTCTTTGGGTTGTCTATTCAATTTCCTTAAGCGTTCTTGTTCTCGTTCTTTTTCGCGTATTTGACTTTTTTCTTCTCGTGAGGCCTCTAATACTTTTTCTTTTCGCTGTAACGCCTTTTCTTTGCGATCTTCCGCTTTAAATAATTTCCGTTGACGTACCATATGTTATCCCTTATGAAATTGAGTAAATTGACTTGAAAAAAATTGCGTTTTCAATTTTACTATCTGTGGGAATATTAGAGGAGGGACAAATTATCGCGTTTTGAACCGTTACATTTGCTCCAATATAGGAGTTATCGCCTATTGAGACATTAGGACCGAGGGTGCAGTTATTTTCAATCTGGCAATTATTTCCAAGCAAAATTGGTGCTTTAATTGAAATTTTTTCGAATTTATTAATCCCCGAAGGTAGTTCTGAATGTTTTGATAGGTGTAACTGATTTAATAAGTACTTATTAGCATCTAAAACATCTTGAATTGTATCTATTTCAGACCAATATTGGCTCCCAATCTTGTATGCAGAAATTTTATGACCTTCGCGTAGATAGAACTCTAAGGCATCAATTACCTTTGTTTTTTGAGACTTTATGCCTTGTTTGATGTAAGGAGAAAGATCGGTACGACATGATAACAAGGGAAGAAGAGGTCGTTCTTCGCTTTTTTCACTAGTAAGATTCGAATTGATTCCTAATACCTGGGAGTTCAAATTATCTTTCGAAATATGAATTGTTGCTTTTTGTGGAGTAATTTCACTGGGTTGAAATGCGATCGCGAGCGCAGCATCTTCAGTATCTTTGAGGAAATCTGCTATTAAAGTGGGCTCTATTAGAAGATTAGCCGGAACTAGTAAGAAAGAATTATTCTGGATTTCATCCATACAAGCAGAGAAAGTATGAATTGGTCCCTTTTCAAAATCCCGAGCTTCTTTTACGAGGATGGAGAGTTTTTTTCCAGGGAGGTGATACAAAAATGACGCGAGTTGATCTTTTAGGTAACCAACAGCAACAATAAAATCCTTAATACCACTTTGAAATAAAGCTCCTATTACGTACTGGATTAATGGTTTATTTGCTACCGGGATTAAAGGTTTAGGAAGATGATTCGTTAATTTACCCATGCGTTCCCCGTATCCTGCCGCCAGAATTAGTGCTCTCATCCTTATAGCCTATTTATTCCAGTTAATGATAATAATTCTATTCCAAGAACATTAAAAGTTTCGTAGGTTAAATGATAATTGTATGGTGGAATTACTTAAAGTCAATCCGAAAAATCCAGATCCAGAAGTGATCCGAAAAGCTCGAAGGTTGATTACCGAGGGGAAATTAGTAATCTTTCCAACGGATACCGTATATGGATTAGCAGCTGATCCCTTCAACAGAAAAGCTGTAATGAATTTATTAAAAGCAAAACAAAGAGACCCTAACAAGGGGCTACCGGTACTCGTTGCTAATTCGGATATGGCTGGAGAATTAGTTCAATTTTCACCAATGGCAATATCTATAGCATCCAAATTTTGGCCAGGCGCATTAACCCTGGTCTTACCTGTAAAAAAAGAGATTTCAGAACTTGTTACGGGAAATCGTAATTCTCTAGGGATTCGTGTTCCAAATTCTATAGTTGCGAAGCAGCTTGCGGAAAATCCTATTATTGGAACCAGTGCAAACATATCTGGACAAGATTCTCCAATTACAGCAGAAGATGCTGTTGAGCAACTTGGTGCATCTGTTGATCTGGTATTGGATTGTGGTCCAGCAAGAGAAGGACTGCCATCTACGATTATAGATCTTACTGAAAGAACGCCAAAGTTAATACGAGAAGGGCCTATTACGTTCGGAAAATTGAAACCCTTTCTATTCTAAATACATTGCTTTAGGAATGAAATCTATTAAATCCGAAGCGATTATATGTGGGCCATAAAATTTTTCTTCTGCATATTCCCCTGCGAGCCCGTTAATGAAAGCACCAGCATTGGCAGCTCTAAATGGAGCATAATTTTGTCCTAAAAGGGACCCAACTATTCCTGAAAGTACATCACCAGTGCCCCCAACGGTCATAGCGGGTGTTCCCGTGCGATTAATTTTTGCAGATACCCCATCTGAAATAAAATCTTCTTTCCCTTTTACCAGCAATGTTACTCCCAGTTCTTTAGCGGAAGTTTGAACGGTCTGGAGGCGCTCATGTGAATCTTTAATTGAAGATAGATCGATTCCCGTTAGGATCTTGTATTCCCCAAAATGGGGCGTAATGACAGCCGGGGTTCCAGCTAGTACTGTTTTATTCTGTGCCATTGCTTTAATAGCATCAGCATCAACCAGTACAGGAGTTTTCAGAGAGTTTATTTTCTCTAGAATAGTTAAAATGACCTCTAGAGTTTCTGGATCTAAACCTAATCCGGGGCCAATAATCACACCGGATGTCCATTTCAGAAGGTTTTCAAGAGGAGCTAGTACATTTTTCGTTAAGATTTCACCTGGAAGATCTCGAACAATTAAATCGGGTGAATAATTTCTAATGTTACCTGAAACGCTTGAGGGAGCTGCAATATTTACTAGATCTGCACCGGTCCTAAGTGCTGCCAAGCCAGCTAAGGCGGGGGCGCCGGAATAGTATTTTCCGCCACCTCCACCAATCACGAGAATTTTTCCAAAATCCCCCTTATGACTGGCAGGGGGACGTCTTTTAGTGACGATCCTTAGATCTCCAGGACCCACAACATATTCTGCCTCTGGTGGAATCCCAATATCAACGGGAATGATTTCTCCAGTGTAATCCTTATTCTTTACTAACCCTTGTTTTATTTTATGAAACGTTATCGTAATATCTGCTTTTACAGCTATGTCTAAGACTTCACCTGTATCTGGGTTCATCCCAGAAGGAACATCCACCGCAAACTTCAAGCCAGTTAATTCATTGATAACTTTAATGGCAGTAGCGACTGGCTCACGGATTTTTCCACGTATCCCAGTCCCCAAAAGTGCATCTATTATTATGTCAGGATTTTTACTGGGTAGATCCTTAAGATCCTTTTTTTGTTGGATAATGGATATATTATCAGTAAAATCCGGTTTTTGAAGGGATTTCCAATTAGTTTTTGAAATATCAGTACGGATTTTGCTTTCGTCTCCTAAAAGAAGAAGCTTAACCTCTTTACAGAGTCCATAGATATGTCGGGCAAATACAAAGGCATCCCCGCCATTATTCCCAGTACCGGCAAAGATTAAAATGGATTTATCCTTGATTTTGCCCTTTGATTGAACGATTTTGGCTAATCCTTTACCTGCATTTTCCATCAAAAGACTAGTAGGTACACCAAACTGACTTGAGTTTTCATCTATAATTATCATATCTTCCGAAGATATTAATTGCGTCAAGAAAAACCCTCCTAAAAAAGAAAAAAAAGGAATTTTATATTCTAAAATATTCTATTCTTCGATCTTAAAGAGCAGGTTTAAGATAAATCGCTGTCCCTTCCTAATAAACATTGAAAAAATAATTATTCCAATGACGACACCAACTATGAGACCGCCTATAATGAGGATTTGCATTTCCCAACCTAGAGCCGCAAACCAGCCTGAAAGACTCGAACCAGATGGTGCAACAAAAATTTCAAGAGCTGTCCATGCACTTCCTACTATCACTACTACCACTGAAATTATGATACCCCAGCTAATGACTCGCGCAATTAATTTTTCTGCATTTGTCCATTCCTTTTCTGTATCCATTAATTTCACTCCCTAGATATGCTTCATTAAATAATTTCGACCTCTCTTCCAAATATATATACATAAAGTTAAGACAAAGAAGAATTCAATTGCTACAACACCAGCTATTAAAACACGCACGCCGTAGATCATTTCCTCAGGCACGGCTAACGTTTCCGGTGCCCAGAACCAAGTCCATTTGTTCTCACCTGGAAGGTAATTTATGAGTATTATATTTACAGCGAAGATTATTATTAGAACTCCAATAATGATCCCTAATGTCAAAATTGTCGCCATATTTTTTTTCACGGGTTTGACTGTTTCTTGTCCGTCCATGATTACCACCTTATCATAGAAATATAACTGCTTGAATTTATTTTTTATTCCTGAAATAAAAATTCATCTTTAAAATGAAAAAAAATGAAAAAAAACTATTTCAGTTTCTTACGTTCGCGTCGCTTCTTATCACGTCGCCAGAGAATCCAGACGACAACGACTGCTATAAGAGTAGTCGGGAGGAAATAGCCAAGTAGGATATTGTTAATAGAGGAAGCTATGTTTATTTGATGGGTATTCGAACTGATTAATGTATATTGGGAACTTTCGTTAAGATAGTAGATCTCTAGTGTAAGTTCACGGAGTCCTGAATCCCAAGGACTGACGAAATAGCTTAACTGGATATTTATTATTTCTGTTTGACCGGGTGTTATTGTGTAAATCTCCTCGAAATCAGTAAATCCCTCGCCAGAGCCGATAATTTTGATGGTCGAGGGAGTAATTTTGTTATTCTGAATCGTAACAGAGATCATTGACTGTTGCTGCTGAACCAGATCCGAAGGAACTTGAATATCGCTTACGTCTGTAGGGGGTCGAACTTCAATCTGAAATGTTAATGGGTTGTCATCATATTCCAATGTATAATTAACGCGCTCGACAATGATTTCACCTGAATAGGTCCCATATGGTATATCAGTCTTAACAATAAGAGGGAAGTAGTACTCTTGCCATGCTAGTGGCTGGAGAATTTGTATTGTTGGATTCTCTTCAAGTGCCGGGCAATCAATTTTGATGGATATATTTGAGGTTTCAAACATTTTTCTGTGCTCAAATTCAATAGCAGCATACCTCACATCATCCTCAGCAATCCACGTAGGAGCGTAATAATTTCTAATTACAGCAGCAGAGACCAATGTAAACCAGAAATATGAATCGCGAATGACCCTATCTTCAAAACTCACATTAATATAGATGAATTTTAATCCGATGGGAGTGCGCTCATCCAAATTAACATCAATTATGAAATTGTTTAACCCTGTTGTTAAGTTTTTCGTAATATTGGAGGGGATAATAACACCGTCTGAATAGATCAAAATATCTACGGATAAATTAGCCAGCATTCTGTGCTTGATAGTTACATTACACTGCAGTATATCACCCTGGGCCACAATGGCTTCAAGTGTATTGAAGAAGGGTATTGAAACGCCATAATCAATATTGATATTAATAAAGTCCGTTGTTGGTGCATACCACGTTTTCGGAGTAACTGATCTATTTACGTGAGTGGCATACACAGTAACCTTGTATACTCCAAATAGGAGAGCAATATTTGGAACAGGGCCAAAAATTAATTGCCCCCAACCAGTTGTATTTGTTGTTACTAATTCAGAAAACCAAATAGTTCCATTTGGATATTGTACAGTGAAATTAAGAGCAGCCCCAGGAATACCTTGAAAAGTTGAGAAATCAGTATAAAATGCCTCGACGATGATTAAATCCTCTCCAATGGTGTATTGCCAGTAATCTTCAGTTGGCACATAATCACCGCCAACACCCCACATAGCAGAAATACCAGATTCAGTTCTATGGATGTAGTATTCCTTCCAAAAGGTAGCGTATGAAAGGTTTTTCGCGTAAACTGTGAAGTAAATATCTTCTAGACCTGAAATATTAATATTATTCAGTTGATACTCTTGAGTATTCGAGTTATACTCATATTGAAGATTTTTAGAGATTTCTTGAAGACTTACATCCACAGATCGAGTCCAACCTGAGAGAGTTATATTCAGGTCTGCTTGGATTTTAGTACCCATTTCATTATAAATAGCAATAGTAATGTTACAAAAATCGCCATTGGGAGGATCGGATGCTGGAAGAACTTGGACTGATACATTAAGCAAAGGAAGTGTAGAATTGGCGACTATAAACAATTTTAACATAGCTTGAATTGTTAAAGCACTTGGTTCTAAGGATCCGATATAATAATTCGTGGGTTTACCAAAAACTAAACCTAAATTGCTGCTGAGATCCCAGTAGCCATTGATGTCATTAAAATCAGTATTTAGAAATGAATTGAAATGGTTAGCTAGATGGCTATTCACAAAATTCATAACATCTTCTGCTCTATAATAATAAGTTTTGTTTCCAGTAACTGCATAGATTTCTGCTAAAGCAAGAATAGCCCATGCCTGATCGATTAAGAATACATCTAATTCAGCTAGACTAACAGGTGCCGAGAAATTGTCTTTTAGAAATTGGTAATAGCTACTAGTAGTGGAATTATAAAAGTTGTTCAAAAAAAGTTCTGCGGTTATATTTGCCCTATTTAAATAATCCGTTTGATTTGGATTGGAGTTATATAAATCCAATAACGTTAGAATCATTAACGCATTTGCTATTGTACTTCGATTATGCGGATTGGACCAATCAGTAGCAGCACGAGTAAAATAAGTACCATCATCATTGTCCCAAAGTGATTGGTTCATTTTTACGAAAGTTAAATTAGCTAAAGTTAAAGCTTGAGATCTAATAGTAGGATTTATGCCAAGTGTTTCATTAATCCGCAGATTTGCTGAAATAGCCATACAATTATCATAAAGAAATTTGCTTGTTGAATTTGAATTACTGTTTTTATAACCAAGATTGATAGGATCCCAGAAAGTTGCATTGAAATATAGCCAAGTACGATTTGCTAACTCTAAATAAAAGGGATTATTTGTTTTATTATAGAGATCTAAGATTGAAATGATTGCTAAGGCGTTTGTTGCACAATCAGATTCATTAATGGGTAATCCGAATGCAGTTTTTGTTACATAGCCCGAGACATTTTGAGAATCTGCTTGAATTATAGACGAGTTTAAAAAGTCATCCAGATATTGGCCAATTAATTGAGAATAAGAAAGTAATGTGCGATTAGCAAACCAATCAAAACTCCAAAGAATATCCCCACCAATTTCCATAAAATCAAGCATCGCTTCAATCGCCATGAAGTTTCCGCTTGATCCATATTGATAATATATTTCATCGTTGTATAATATATTTTTAGAATCATCCCAGAGCTGAACGAGTAAGGCAATTAGGGTTTCATAAGATTTTTGAATATAGGTGGGAAAAATCTGTGAAAAGAGATGGTCTTTTGTTCCTGCTGAATAACCATCTTTAAATGCAAGCAAATTTATTTCGAGCTCACCTGCTATATTACTAACATTTACCATACAATAATAGGTATTATTTTTCAGTTGTGTAAAAGTGAATACTTCATATTTACCGTAGATCATTCCTATTACACTCGCGTTCTCAACGGGATTACCATCAGAATCATAAACTTTGACAGTCATGTTAATAACATTTTGAATCTCTCCTAATTCAGGGGATTCAACAGTGATATCATCCAAGACCAGCGGATAATTCAAAGCTTGTCGTTCTAAATCCGCCTGGGTTAAACTTCGCAGAAAAATAAAGTTGGAATAGCCCTCAATAGGGACATAATTAGTAGGGTTAAAGTTAATTGCACCGTATCGAGAAGAAACGTTATGATAGATGGTGAATAAAGGGTTTATAAAATAACGGCTTATAAAGAACAGAGATTCCTCAGCTAATTGGTAATAAGTATAATTATAGTTATTTGCACGATAGAGGTCCAACAGTGATAAGATCATTAAACTATTTTCATTTAGAGTTTTATTCGTATTAAAGATGGTTCCATTGTTATTAGTAGAGGTATAATATCCTAGAAATTGTTTATCTTTTAAAGTTTGGTCCATGAACCGAAACGTTTCATTAGCATAATTTATATATTCAGCACGCTTGGAACCGTTAAGCGTACCAGCATAGTCTAAAAGCATCTGTATTGCTAAGCTATTCACCTCTGCGGTTTTACAATTTGTGGATGTGTTGTACGGAACCCAAGTAGACCCCGCGAACGATGAAAAGTAACCTAAAGACACGTTATCCCAGATATTTTGGATAAGAAGCGTTATTGTGAGATTTGTCATATTGAACGCACTATTTCGGATCGTTTGATTAATTTCGGGAGTATTATATATAGCTAGATTAGCTGAGATTGCCCAAATATTATCAATAGAGTATTTGGTTTCGCTTCCGGAAGTACCATTTGCATGGATATATCCGAAATTTGCGGAATCCCAGAATGTATCATTAAGAAATTCCCATGTTCTATTTGCTAGATCTAAATAGATTGAGTTATTTGTTATTCGATAATACTCTAATAGGCTTATTACAGCTAACGCAGTATCTCTACATAGTATTTCTGAACTAACCACACTTCCATCCGCATTAGAGCCAGTGAAAAATGCCATGGAAGTTTCATTTACCGGATTGTAAGCTAGGTTATTATTTAAAAAGTTGAACGTCCGGTTAATATAACCGGTAAGAATTTGCTCTAAATCAGAGGTCGTGAAATTATAAAACAAGTTCAAACCAGTTGCGTTGTAATATTCCGAGATTGCAAGGATTGCCATCCAATTATCGAACGTATTTTTCGTATCGTTCGCCCCAATAAGGGCTGCGGGAATATATCCACCATTAGTATCATCCCAGACGAACAGATGTAAGCTCGTTAAAAGCGCAAATGCCCGAGACAGATATGTACCAAAAGTGCGTTCCGTCGAAATAGATATCCAAGTAACCGCCATGGACGAATTGAATGCCATAAGCGTTAAATGAAAATCGCCTAGAAATGCTGAAATGTCCAGATCAATTGAGAAATTATTGAAATTACTATCTAGGTAATCCTTACTTGCGAAGCCATAAAAGTTCTCCTCGCTAATTGTGGAATAAAGCCCACTCATTGATACTGTAACATTTGCTTGATTAACAGGATCTCCATTAATATCAATAAGTTTCAAACTCACTTGTAAGTTTAAGGCTCCACGATCTGTTAGCGTGGGTTGAAACTCAATATCCACGATTAGGGAAAAGGGCAATGATTCCTTAACTTTAGATAATCGGTTTAAGGAAAAAATTGATGAGATCTGACTTTCAATAAATTTGAATGATAAAAGTTTTTTTCCAGTTTCAACATCTAATGTCCCCAATGCATAAGGAACGCCATCCTTAGAACAGTAATGGTGGAATCCACCGTATTCAAAATCCCATAAATAAGTATTGAGGAAGTTACTTGTTTCCTCCGCAATTAGGTAATAAGTATAATTGCCTGTAGCTTCAAACAGCTCCAGAAAAGTCACAGCTGCCCAGGAGTTTCCGACAGCATATTTATCAGTGTTTTGGACACTACCAGTTTCATTACAACCTATATAAAATCCACCTACCTCATTGTCCCATAAATAGGTTAGGAGAAATTCAATAGTCTGGTTTATACGGTTGGAATATTGAGTCTGATTCACAGGTTCTGGATACAAACTAATATATTTTAGCAATGTTTGAATCATAATTCCATTTTCAAACGATTGCTTTGAAGTTTCACCAGTTGTAGAAGGAATCCAATCTGCCGTAGCATTATTGAAAAATCCAAAACTGGAGTTATCCCACATATTCTGATAAAGTAGGTTAAGAGTTTGATTGACTTGATCGGAGATATTCGTTAAAATATTAGTAAATATTGAATAATTGGTATCAATAATTTCCAGATTTGCCCAAATCATTAAGCAATTAGCGATTAAATCTTTAGAATCTTCGGATGTAGTTGTATTATATCCATAGTTATTAGAGTCATAGAGATTGTCTCTAATAAAATACCAAGTTTGATTTGCTATATCCAATAATGCTGAATCATTAGTTTTCTCGTAGAGTTTAAGTAGCGATAATAATCCCCAAGCATTTACTTCAGTTGAATAAACCCCACTAGTGATATTTTCAATGAAGGCATTAGAAAAAGCCGTCTCATTTAAAGAATACATTGTTTCATTTGCAATGTTAATATATTCAGTTAGCAGGGTTTCGTCAGCCAGTTCTAGAAGCGTATAAATCGCATATAAATTGGCTTCAACAGGTTGTGTGACTGTAAAAAGATCATCAAGAGTAATGAGTGAAGGAAAAGTATAGAGTACTTGGGAATCCAGACTGCTCCAATCATACATAATAAATCCGTCAAAGAGATTGTCCGTGAGCATATAATTAGTTAGATATGTCATAGTTGTATTGGCTCTAGTTAAATACGGTTTGGGATACCGGAAGGCCAATAAGGCTTGAATTGCCAGAGCATTAGCCGCGGTAGATTTAAGGGAGGAATTCGAGGAAGCAAAATTAAAATCAACAGAATAATTAAATGCATTTACACTAGAAGCCCATAAGGATGTATCGAGAAAATGTGTAATCTTAATGGCATTCAAGTAATGAGTAGAATTATGGGTTTTTTCAAAGAGGGCTAAATATGAATTTAGTAACATTACATTGGCTTCTAAATACTTTGTAGAATTAATAGGAGCAGTTCCATCCCAATTTACGGTAAAATTATATCCGCGATAGGTTCCCGTAGAGTCCCAAAATGCAGTATCGATGAATGAGGCGGTAGACACGGCTATATCCAAATAGGTTTCATTGAAGTTTAGGTCATACACAGAAAGTAATGTAGTAATGGCAAGAGCATTAACTAGGACATTTTTCACCGCATCTGGATTTGTCCAGTTAGCATCGCCGGATGTAAAAAATCCATAGCTGCCATTCAGAAATTTTGTTATGAGCAAGTTTAGAATCGCTTCTGCTTGTCGTAAAGCCTCGGCTTGAATTGGTCCAGATAAAAATCCAGCTCGAGAGATTTCTGTAAGGGCAAGACTCACAAGTAAGTTATCATAAGTTCTTTTGTTTGTGTCTCCAGTTAAATTACTAGTAAAATAGCCCCCATTAGTTGTATCATAGAAAGTAGTAATTGAGGCGGAGTATGTTGAGTTTGCGATATTCAAATAAGTTTGATTGGAAGTAGCTTCGTATAATTTCAATAGGGCAATAATAGCCAGAGCGTTGTCGGAACTATTTAATTGAGGAGAGGGATTAGTGCCATCATAATCGCTGTAACTGAGGAATAAATTGGACTGATTATCCCAAAGATAATTATAAAGAAAGTTGAAAATTTCTTCCGCATACGTAACATATTGCGAATTAGGTGTTATACTATTAAAATCAAGCAGATTAATCAGCATTAACACGTTATCGAGAGTATTTTTCTGCGCAGTTGTTGCGTCCGAGTCATTAAAACCTTTATAATTAGAATCCCACAAATTGGAAATCAGATAGCTTAGGGTGTCATTCGCCTGATTTACTGCTGAGTTTTTATATTTATAGTATAATTCGGAAAAATCTGCTGAATCTCGCGGATTATGGACATCTTCTCCCTGTTTTGAATAATCAGTAACATTACTTGTCGAAAGTTGGTCATCATTTGGAATATTTTCGTTGAGGTTGGTTTCATTCTGATAGCGCATGGGTGAATATGGAGAGTCTTGGAAAATAATAATCATACTGGATAAGGTAAGCATGCACAGAATCAGCAAGCTCCCAACTTTTTTATTCATTTTAGAGTACCTTTCAACAATTTGTTATTCAATTGATTTAATCTCAGGAAGAGAGGGTGGACCAGACGAGACCCATCTGATTTTAATTGGAAATAAGAGTTATGAAGACCTAAAATCCAATTTCAGACATCAAATTGTAAGTGTATGATTTTAACTAATTTTATTAATTTTGTGTTAATTTGTTTTAAAAGATTTGGTTCAAATGCTATCATTTAACAAATGAATTCTTGAGAAAATCAGCCGATAGAGATACAAGATACTTTTGAAGATATATTATAACTCTTTGAAATACCTGAAGAATAAAAATACGAGATCTCGCTGAATTGTATTATTATTTTTTTTTTATAAGCTATAATTCAATGTTATACAGTTATATTTTAAATTCTTGGTCATTTTCGTGTGAATATTTGGTCCTAACCTTTTCCAAAGAACAAAAATCGATACAGGACCTGAAATTAGCAGAGTAAAGAATATGTGATTTAATAGAATCACACAGAAGTCTTATTAGGATGGTAATGACAATGTATTATTGATTACTCTAATTCACTCCTCAATAAGTGTAAAATTTTAGTACTAAACTACTTTAGGATATCTGGATATGAAAGGGAAGAGATGGCAATCAAGAGTAGTGTTTCTTTTAATCCTTGTTGTCTATCCCTGTATAACAGCGGGGTTTAGTATATCTCCTCCATCTCAATATTCGGCAAACCTCTATAATTCGCGGGAGGTGCCAGATGGAGTCGAATTTACTAAGTTAGTACTGGATTGGATAGGGATGGAGCTAGTTTCAGATGGGAGTACATATCCATCTCTATCGCCCGATATAACAGTGGATAAATTGGGAAATTTCCATGTTGTATGGCATGATGAGACCAATTATAGTAGTTCAGGTTTGGATACTGATGTTGTCTATCGCCTCTGGAACTCCACAACAGGCACCTGGCACCCTGTCGAGGTTGTCTCTACCGAGCAAACAGATGATTCTGGAATCCCAACAATTGCGGTGGAGGAAGATGGAGACGTGCATGTTGCATGGAATGATTGGACCAATTACAGTGGGGCGGGCACGGACCGTGACGTTTTCTATAAATGGCGAGACAGCGGTCTTGGTACTTGGAATCCCACGGTAGTGGTTTCCAACGCGAGCGCCGATTCCTCAAAGGTTCCCGACATTGCGGTAGATACCGATGGCAATGTACATGTGGTTTGGTATGATCAGTCAGATTATAACGGGTCAGGGACTGATGATGATGTTTTCTATCGGCGCTTGAACGCCACAACCGATACTTGGACAGAAACTCAAGTGCTCTCCACCTTCTGGGGGGAAAATCCCTCGATCGGAGTGGATCCTATGGGGAACGCTCACGTCGTCTGGAAGGAATATCTGGGGGGCAAGTATGAAGTAGTTTATCGGTGTTGGAACATTTCAACGGATCAATGGAGTACCGCTGAAATTATCTCGACGGATAGCTCCGGTGAACCCTGGTATCCTGAGATCGCCGTGGACCCGGGAGGGCATCTACACGTAGCATGGACTGAACCGAGTACCGCGGACAACTCCGGCCCTGATGAGGACTTATTCTACAAGCGATGGAACACTACTACCAGAAATTGGACTTCTATAGAGGTAGTTTCAAAGGAAAGTAATTGGAGTTCATATACACACGGGATCGCTGCGGATTCGAAGGGAAATGCTCACTTCGCATGGGTTGAGACTTTGGCACCGGACGCTGGAATTTATTACAGCCACTGGAATGCCACCACCGGAAATTGGACCTCCATGGAAAAGATTACCACTGAGAGTGCCTTCTTGGGTTTTAATCCAACGATTGCAGTGAACGGGGCAGGATATCCGCACATCGCGTGGGAGGATCGGACGAACTATAGTGGCGCGGGCACGGACTGGGATATCTTTTATAAAAAGATGATCGAACTCCCCAACGCCCCGGTGTTAACCCCTATCCTACCTAATCCAAATTCCGATGGGAATGTCAGCTTAACGTGGAGTGCCGTGAATAATGCCACCAGCTACTATATCTACCGAGATACGTCCCCGATTATCACCGTTAATGAGAGGACCCCGATTGGGTCGACGCCCCTGACCAATTACATCGATATGGTTCTAGAGAGCGGGGTGTATTACTACGCCATTGTTGCGAGGACGGGGCTCACAAACAGCTCGCTCTCCAACTGCGAGCAGGTAGTGGTCATTCTACAACCGCCCATTCCGGGCTTCGAACTTTTTTGGGGAATCCTTGGGATACTCACAATCATTGTTCTTGGATATTCTAAAAAGCGCAAAATCTCCATTGTTTGATTGCCCCTTTTGGTTTATTTGTAATATTTGATGTTGTGAACGAAATTATAAATAATTTTCAGAAGGAGATCGTACTAAGGTAGGTGTGAATTTGTAAGGCTATATCTAATTTAAAAAAAATACATGATTATATGACAAATGCACTAGGTGGGGCG
The DNA here is from genome assembly GCA_016840125.1 of Candidatus Helarchaeota archaeon. The sequence continues at coordinate 55,089 of JAEOSY010000174.1, forward strand.
CTATATGCGCCCGCCCTTAGTTTAAAAAGAATTTGAATCTTAAACATACAATGGTTTTTTAGTAAATATAGGCAATGCCGCCGAGACTGTATCTACACCCACCAGCCAGCGGAATTAATGCTAACTTTCTTTTCCTATTTACTCTGAAACTGGCTTTTTAATAAATCTAGGCATTGCTAGCTGGTTAGGTTGTGCAGGAGTCCCGGAAGCGCTATTACTATTTAAAAATTCTTGAAAATCCTCGATACATGCTAGTGCAGTAGTCCAGCTACTAATATAAGAAAGGATTCCCGCAAGAATGCGATGATCACCTCCTAAGCTTATTTTTTTACGATAATCCCAACTCTGGTGAAATTTTGGCCAAAGACGTGAAATGCCATTATGTTTATGATCAGGAAGGAATGCCCATGTCCGTTCCATATCTTGGTAAATAATTTGAAGGGGATTCTCCGCAGTCGAGTTTTCGCAGAGATACATGTTTTTCACTTTCGATCCGTGTTTTAGATTATAATATAGAGCACAAGTGAGAAGAATGTGGTACTTTAGTGAGCTGTAGGGATAAGAGTGCGCCTCACAATAGAGATTTACAAGTTTGGAATGGAGAATTGCATCATGTAGTTTAACCGCATTACCCTCCTTAAACAGATCAACGACCTCCGCCTTATGCTGATTTACGAGAGTACGGGGATTCTGAAAGTTCCGCAAAGGAAAGATTAAAGATTTGCGATAGAGGGATTTTTCAAAGGGTTCGTGTAAAAAATTGCGCCCCATCCAAGCTGCGAAAGCATCCATTTCTTTAGCTTGATTATTAGGCATTGCCTCAACATGGGGAAGCGCCTCGGGGACGCGTATCTTGTGAAGATCATGCTTCAGCACCTTAAGGAATTCGTCATTGTAGTCCATTTTAAGAACCACCTTTTGTCCAATTATTAAGTATGAATTCTCCAAATCCAAATTGACTGAATAATGCTTTATTTGATTTAATCTTTCGTAAAATTCCCCCCTTTGCAATTTGAGGGAGATTCGTTTTTGGTTTTATCCGAAAGAATTGCCCTGGTGCAATAGTCTCAATTTGATTTTTTCGACCATGATTCCAAATGTTAAATTGTTCACGCCGACAGTCGAATTTGTCAACGTAAGGAGGGAGATAGACCACAGGTGAGATTAATGTCAGGTGGGAAGCATTGGAAGGCATTAATATTTTATCTACATCAATACAGAGCGAATCATGAAGTGTCGCCGCCCCATAGCCACTATGCCTTTGACCGCCAAATTGAAGGGGTTCTAGACTATCAATAATCTCCAATAAGTCAGGAGGAGGTTCTAAGATATCGAAAGTCACGTGTTGGGGCGTGAAAAAGTAGCGGTAGCTACCAGACCTATTGTTCCAATCAAAATATCCTTCAAAATGAGGGAAAGGGAAGCATTTTTTTGTTCTAATTATAAAGAATTCGTTGTATGTCTGAGGGGGATTTAGACGATCAATATCTGTAAAAATTCCAATAGATGTGTTTACTTGCTGTGAAAGGGCATGGCGGAAGGCATTTCCCGAGATAAACCGTGGATCGCCCGAATATTCTGAATGAAACTTAAAGAGCAATCGTAAAAGTTTTGTCATCTATGCGGAAGCCTCTTCAATTTCAATCTTGTCATGGGTCTTCGAATCTTTTGAGAATTTTGTTTTTTCTTTCGTAATGACAGTCTGAAATTCTGCTTCCAATTTTTCGCTTTGAGGTTTCGTCAGTTTAAATTGTATTTTATATCCGGATACTTCTCCAGGCGTATCAAGGTTCTCACTCGAGGTAAGAGATTTTTGCGTAGCCATCTTTTTTTTAGTCTTTTTCTCCATGGGCAGTATTGCAGCGCGTCCGTAGCCCTGTCCCCGCATTCCTCCGAGGAGATAATCATACTGATATTCTTGATTCATTATTTTAAGAAATTCCAAGGTTTTTAAAAGCACAATTTCATGCGCTCGATTGTTCTGAATTAAAAGCAGATTGACAGGAGCTTTAATCATTACACCCACGATTGTTTCCATTGACATATAGGTTTGATGAGACTTTGCTCGTGCTCGAGGACTAGAGTGAGTTAATTCTATTCGTCCTCCGCCCACCGAACCGAATAACTTGTTAATTTCTCTGGTTGCGGTCCCGTTCCCTGAGGTTGTAGGATAATAGTATGCGGAGGGTACAATTAGATTACCCGGGGCATTTAAATCCCCAAAGATTTGATAAAGGAGGCAACCACCTTGATCCGCACACTCGCCCCGTGAATGGTATCCTATGACTAAATCCTCTTTGTAATAGTTCTTGTTACGATCACTGGTGGCACTAATTTTTGAAATAGGATGACATACACTTACACCATTCGTGAGCAGCAGTTTTTCCATGGCATGCCGAATCCAGCCCCGAATTGTTTGCCCCGCGATTCGCCCAACTTTTGCATAAGGAGAAGTTTGCTTCCGATCCCGCTCGCTTTTCGCTTGACCTACCATAACTAATACATTACTCCGATTTGTGAAAGATTCACACAGAAGAATGGCAGGAATAATTAGTCTATTATTCTTCATATACACCAACTCTAACTTTTTAATTACTTTCAAAAAACCCTTTATAAACTCCTAGTATTTTTATTAACTATCTTTACCTATTATCATTTTAATGACGCCCTTACTTATAAATCTGCTTGATTTCGCCCACATTTGCGCAAAATACTTTCAGATACCTACTTACGGACCGTCAGATTGAACATACAATTCTAAAAATTATAGATCTTATCAGGGCTTTGCGCATTTTGTTGTATGAAACTTTATAAATTAATAGCGCCTAAAAGTACTCAATTAGTAGAGGAATAACATGGTACTCGGGAATTTGTAACTCGTTTTCTTCATTTCGAGTGGGATCATGCGGGAACTCACGATTAGTCGAATCCAGAATTTCTCTATTGGTTATACAATTAAGTTGGAGAGGTAATTGGTTTGCAGCTTGATGCTTTCGGAATTGTGAGTCTAATTCTAATAAGCGTTATTTTTAGTATTTTCATCTTGTTTTACATCCTCGTCTGGAAAACAGAAGAGGTCCCCCTCACCCACAAAATATTTTATGGCGGATTATTTGTGCCCATAACGTTCTACCTTTTTTTCGGTATTCTCTTTCAATTCATTGAAGAATATACCTTGTCATTCCTCATCTATCTTCTTATAGCCGGGCAAATTTTACTAATCATGATTTCGGACAATTCGGGTGATGACACGGTGCGAAAACTGCGGTTCGGGCGACTTATTCTGTATTCAATTGGGTATGCCATAGGGCTTCTTGGATTTTTTGTTCTCTATTTCCTTGTATTCATGTTTGTGATTCCTCTTGGAATTTCATCTGTTCCAAGTACTTGGTATGTTGATAGGATGGTGTTGACTATTATAGTTGGGATTATAATATTTCTCTTATCACTTTGGGGGTTTCAAAAAGAAGAAAAATACGGGACAGAAGGTCAAATGAAGGGGACGGCTTTATCTTGGGCCAACTTAGTATTATGGGTTTTTTCATTAGCAACAATTCTTTTTGGAATAATATTAATTGGCGACATGTTGGTTTGGCATAGCCACCCAGAGATGAATTATTTAACTGGGTTTCTTTATCTTCCTATTGGAATTGCTCTATTTATTTTGAGTTTGAGGAAGTTGATCAGGGATTATCGATATCGGAAGCAATTTTATTAATTTGATCATAATAATTTGCACAAAATACTTTCAAATATTAGTGTTCAGGCGTTATACGTTTAATAGTACTATCTATCTGTTTTTAACTCAATCCTTTTGTGGAATATCAAATACCAAAATTGTTAGGATTAGATCTCTATTAATATCAGTAGGTTGATGAAAAATATAGCTGAAAATGGTTTCATCATGTAATTTCCCACTCGTTAGGGAGTTTTCTTTTTTATAGTTTGAATGTGATTTGGCAGTAGGGGCGATTTTTTCAAGAACCTTACTGAAATTTTTGTTTTTGTTAAAAAGGAGTATAGCTGTTTTAGTATCACGCCAACTGATATACTTAAAAAGTTGGTCAATTGATTTGAGTAATCCATCTGGTCCCGTCCAGAATTTACATTCCGCGATAAAAATATTCCTGTTTTCGTGACGAATTAATATATCAGTCTTACCTTCATAATTGAAAGTTTCGCCCGTAGCCGCTCCTTCGTATAGAGCATTTAATTTCATTAAAAAAAGATTTCTAATATCGGGTTCATCCATTTGCGAGAAGGTGCTTGGGTTTCGTTCCATAAGAAGTGACATACTATGGATTGTTTCAAGGATTGTTTCATAGTTTTCTTTGTGAAGTATAGGTTCAGGTTTGTGGGGAGCAACCGATGGTTTAGGGGGAGCTAAATTTAGCTTTTTTCTTGTTAGAGGTATATTATAAGTAGGAGGAATATTAGCCCGCTTTTTAATCGGTATCCCCAAAGATTGAGCCACTACTTTACTTTTAAGAAACAAACTTTTTTGATTCTTAAAAGTAAATTTAATTAAATTCTCGATTTCAATGTTATATTGAAAAATGTTCTTATTTAAATATTTTAATTCTTCCTTAAAAGCTGATAATTCCCTTTTAATATTAGCCTCATTCTTCTGTGTATCGTGTTCGAAGCTTTTGACTGCTAAGATAATTTCTTGACCTTTAATATATCCTGATGGGGGAGTTGTAAGAAATGGATTTGGTGTAAAATCAAAAAATTCACTTTTTCCAGTAAATGGAATAACTATTTCAAATAGTAGACAATTTCGTATTAATGGTCCTCTTTCGTTAAATGGGTTTAATCCTGAAATTGAACTGACATCTACTTCGATTATTTTGGGATCTAGTTGATAAATTTCTTCCATTTTCAAAACTATTGTATCAAGACTAAATTTTTTTATTAAAAATTGAGTAAATTTATCCTCATCTACATTTAAGATATAATCTGAATCAAATCCTTTTATTTTTTCAATTATTTTTCTCTTTCCACTATCAAGAATACTGCTAAAGGGGATAGAACTAAAAAGTTGGTGAATTGACATATTTAATAGCCTTTCAAAAGAATTCAATAATTTACTGAATTTGAGAAGTAGTTGTTATATTTAAAAAGTAAAGAAAATTTTTGATTTCGAATTAAAAAAGCCGTTTGGTTCATTCCTCTTAAAAATTTAAATCAGTTACATTTGTACAATAATAATTTAATACAGTCAAATTTTTAATATCGTCAAGAAAGAATAAAATAATTAATCTTAAAAAAATATAGTATCGGTGAATTGGGTGCCGAAAGGAATAGTATTAATTGGTTGGACGAATAAAGAAGGATTTTTTGTGATATATAAACATCCGACAAATCTACAAATCACAGACGAAGAAGTTATGCGAGTAGGAAGCGCGCATAGGATGCGAAATTTAAATGCGAATACCATAACCCTTCGGGAAAAGGAATTGAATGTTGTCAGCTTCTTTTCAGGGTTGATAACATCAAAATATCATATAGCACCTAATTATGTGATTTCATTATTATTAGAGAAAGGAGAAAATCCAAGAGACTATCTAAAAACCCTCCCAAAGGGTGTGGATATTGTACTTACAGAATTTCCTGTAAAACGATTTGATGCCAGAACCACCTCATTTAGAGATGTTCTATCCAATATCGGTGAATCCTACCATCATACCCTACCTAAACTCTACAAGGCGCTAATAAACAATGAAATTGAAATTAAACAAGATATGGATGATTTTTTTGATTCTGTTTCTCGAGATTTGGACGCGCCCTTAATTACAACAGACATTGGTGATGAGGCTACTATTGAAGAGCTTAGAAATAAAGTGGCGGAGCAGGATGGGACGATAAGAATGCTCCAAACAATGATGGAGGGAAAAGATCTAACTGGTGGAGCCGTTGAATATCTAGCAAAAATCGAAACACTTAAAAATAAATTGGCGAATCTGGAACAAAGAAATCGAGAAAAGGAAAAGAGAATCTCACAACTAGAAATTCAACTCGCGCGTATCGAACTTTTAGAAACAAGAATTCAATCTTTTCAAACGGGAATAACAGAACGGGATGCTGAGATTGCGGATTTACGTACACGCCTAACAAATACCGCCGGCATCTCTGCAGGAACAACAATAGGGGGTTCGGGTTCAACGGGTGAGACTCAAGTATGGAAAAATAAAGTAAGAGACCTTCAAACTGAGTTGCGCGAAAAGATGATTTTAGTAAATAAACTTAAAGCACAGCTTTCAGGATCTTTAGACAGTATAGAGGCCCGTGCGCTTCTGTCTGAAGCTTCCCAAAAAACGGTTTCCCAATCACCATTTGATGAAGATCTCGAAGATGAAATAAAAAGTAGATATATTACGCTATAATTACATGCGAATTTGTGAGTTATATGCGAGAAATTCCATTGAGCGACTTAACAGTATGGTTCTCTGAAAAAGTCAGAAAAAAAGTGGAGCAGCCAAGGAGAAAAGGTCAAAAAATTATCGAAAAAATCGAACAAGCACTAACAGATATCTCTACATCATGTGATAGTTTATCAGATGTGACAACAGTTTCAGAACGTGATGAAATAACAAACAAATCCATTGAAAATTTAGCCCGGAAATATCAAGATCGAATTGGGGAAATTGAATCACCAGATGAACCACTCCTATTTGAGAAGGTTACAAAATTTTCAGTGAGTATTAAAAATCTCTTACAGTATTTATGGCAAATTGGGCGTCGTTGGATTCCTAAACTGAGGGGTGCCTCAGGTCAAGCCTATAAGGCAAATATCCGCGAAATAAATTATCATACAAAGAGTTTACATGGTGAATGGGCGAATTTAGAGAATTTTATTGAACAAAAATTAAAAAAAGTAAAGGTATATGAAGATATTTTCGATCAAATTGAAAAAATGCAAGAGTTGCGGGATACTATTAACGATATAAAAGAAGAAATGAAAATTGTGGAGTCAGAACTGTCTGCTTTGAAAGATCAAAAAGCAACGATTGAAGAAGAGCTCGACTCAATCAATAAAACTCCGTTAATTTCGGAGCGAAATAAATTAGAAACCGATCTATCTCTTATCGTTCAAAATTTGAGAGGAATTTTAGGATACTTTCGAAAACCTTTTCGAAAATTCGAAAAATTCCTAGGAGAAACTAATTATTTTGTTCGTGCGGGTTGCAGTGAACAACTCATAAAATATATCAAAACACCTCTTGAAACCTTTTTTGCTGAAAGTGATGATTATTCCCGTCTAAAAATGGTATTGTTAGAATTAAAAAAGGCAGCTTCGCGCCTAAAATTGAAGGCGCGTGATGAGAAAAAATTAGTTAAAGAAATAGAAACTATTAGTGGGGGATCGTTGCAGCCTTTACGCCTTGAATATAAAGAAGCATATAAGAGATTCCAAGAAATTTCCCATAATTTAAAAGAGGAAGGGCTTCTGGAAAAGTTAGAAGAAAAGGAGAATGAAATAGCGAACATTCAAAAAGAAATTTCAGATATTGAACAAAAATATTCTCGCTTAAATGACAGCTATGAAAGAAATTTAATAAAAATGCGTGATCTTCGGAATTACATTGAAAAATCTATTCAATCAACAACAAAAGAAGAGATCAAGATAAATCTCTAACAATTTTGAAGGATATAAAAATTAGGTTTTGTTATTTTTCAGCTTAGAGGTTAAAGGGGCATGATACTAGTAAAAACTAGCTCATTGTGTTTGAGCTCCTTTCACCAGTCGCCATGCCCCCCAACTCTGTGCCGTCCGCCGGGCTGGCTTTCGGCAATGCGTGTAACGGGGAGATCAAGTTAGCAAGTTGCTTCAGTCCCGTGAAATCTTGCGTCTTCTTCGAGAACTTCACGGCAATCGGGACTAACTCTAGCCCCTCTATCCCGTCCTTCGTGAATTTCGGGAAAGCTTTGCGGAGAATGTTATACGCCCCATTCACATCTGAATTTATAATTAGTCCTGAGGCGGTTTTAAATAGCCCATGGGCGATTTTCCCTTGGCCGCCCTCTTTCTTGGATCGGTAGACTCCGCGTTGTCCGAGGTATGTCTCATGATGGACAATGGCTTCATCATCCAAGAACGAGCATTTGGAAGTGTGATTTTCCTTGATTTGTTCGACGCGTATTCCAGCGAGTTCCGCCTTATAGGTGAGTTTTTGAATGAGGCTGTAGAATGGAATGGTGACAAAATTTTGGTTGTTCCGTTTTCCCATACTACATTTCTGCTTCCAGCGGGGATTATACCCAATGACGATCGTCTCAATCCGGAGCGCTTGACAGTGCTCAATGATACCCTGGGACAGTTTGTGGAAAATATCTTCGATCTTGTTATTCCTCTTGCGAGTCAGGCGCGCTAATCTTTTGGGGGTACCCCGAATTCCTAGCCGTTCATATTCTTGGCGATAATGAGCCCGTTGTTTATTATAATATTGATTGATCGATTTGACGACGCCCCCTTTTACCACCACAGGGCGAACTCCCGGGATGTTCGTAACGAGACATATTAGATTTCGTACACCAAGATCAATAGCCGCAGTTTTCTGAGGCCGGTTGGTCTTGGTCTGCTCACCATTTTCCAATTCTTGATGGTTTTTCTTATAGACTATTTCGACGATAGAATAATATCCCCGAGGTAGTATTCTGACTTGATACAATGGTCCGATTCGGGCTGGATTAACCTTCACCGGCGGAATGGCAACGGCTCTCGGAAAATGGAGATAGCTTCCTTTTATCTTACATTGTTGATTCGTAAAATATAGGAGATTTTCACAGTCATCGCCTTTCCACCCAGGCTTATGAGGTTTGCTCCTAAATTTACGTTGCTCCTTTGGTAGAGTGTAGTCTTTCTTCCATGCCTTGATCGCTTCAAAGAAGGAGGTCCATGCCTTATCCACTTGCTGCAAGATTTTCTGCGAACTTTTAGCGGGTAATGCCCGATACTCCTTCGTGCTCTGGAGTTCGCGATCCATTTCCGGGGAATACACCCGACAACCCGCTTTTTGCACTGCGGAAGCATTCCAAAGGACATACCGTTTAAAGCCTGCATGTACTAAACAATTGGCTTTATTATACAAGTTTTTTGACAACTGAAAGAGAGTATGCAATTGGGTCGTAGTTTTGACTTGGATCCGTTCGGTCAACAATATGATATTCTCAGAAAGTTGACACCCAGCTTGGGACACGAGTTCATAAATATCCTGAAAATCAGCACCGTTCTCCCAGATAAGCTTCACAATTTCCTCTTTCCGACTACGAGCTTGGGGAATTTTTATCTTTTTCGCTTTACAGAACTGTCGTAAGTGCTTCACTCGAAATTTATGGTATGTCATGACGAAGTAAACTTGGTCTGCTAGCCTTTTTATATCCCATGTCCGAGCACTCTTATCAGCTACAAGCTTTAATTGCTTGTATCTCTGCTGATCTAATTTTGCGCATTTTTCGTCCGCGGCACTCATTTTGCTCCCTTTGGTTTGTCTCTTTCCTTGTTTTTTAACCTCGAAGACTACCATTTTTTCCACTGGATCTTTTTAAAATAAAAAAAAGAGAGGAAATTAAGTTCTGTCAGTTGCAATTATTTTAAGCGTATAGACTACGGGGGTGTGGATGTAATCTTGCGTGGTCAGGCGTATTTTGACTTGGACATAGCGTGGTCCAATGGTTCCGATCGAAAACGATTGGTTAACCCCGGCAATCCAAGCAGTCCAGTTATCCCAGGAACTGTTGTCTGCGCTCATCCGGTAGCTCACGAACAACACTGTAGGTGCAGGAAGGTCACAGGAGATCAGGATGCTATAGAATGCCGAACTCACTCCGAGAGAAAGCTTAGTGGAATTCCAAAAGCTGTTGTTGTAGTATTTGTGCCCGTAGAGATTGTAACTTCGGTTTATTTCATAACCCGTCGTCCAGGAATAATCAACGGCATCCAGATAAGTTGTGCAACTCCCGTTGGTTGAGCTGTTGGACGTGCCGAAATACAAGGTGGTGATGGAATCCAGATCCATATTGAAAGGTGCAGCGGCATCTTTGAGTGTGCCATTCACCCAGATCGCGAACGTATCACTGGTGCAATTGAAGGTC
>JAEOSY010000175.1 GCA_016840125.1 Candidatus Helarchaeota archaeon
CCTTTCCCGCCATGCTTGAAAGGTTTATGATTTTACCACGGAGCTGGCTTCCTAGAATATTCTTCTGTCGGAGCATCTTCTTTCCCATATATTTGGAACACAGAAATGTCCCTCGGAGATTAATCGCCACGCATCGATCAAAAACCGCTTCTTTTACTTTGATAAGGGGATCGCCTAGGGGAAAAATTCCCGCATTGTTCACCAAGAGATCCACCCGATCAAAAGTCTCATACGCTTTTGTAACCATTCCTTGCACTTCACCACTTTTTGAAACATCTACTTTAAGAGCAAGTGATTCTACATTGAATTCTTTAACGAGTGTTAGTGTTTCTTCAGCTCCCGCCAGATCTATCTCACCAATTATGATATTTGCCCCTTCCTGCGCAAATCGAGTAACTAAAGACCTCCCAATACCTCGTCCTGCCCCCGTAATTAGTGCAGTACGACCCTCTAACCGTAATTTCTGTGATTTACTCATCTGATCTCTCTCCGAAAATAGCTGAATACAATTTTATATAGATTTTGATGAATCTGAATTAATTAGTTTTCGATTACAAAATTGACTCCTGCTATTCGAGACTACTCCGTAATGAAGATATTATTGCATTGAGGGCACATTTTATGCGATTCATTTATAATCCATTGCAATATGCAGAGTCTATGATAAATGGTTCTGCAGTAATTACACCTGTAGACCACATCATCATTGCGAAAAGTTTGGTGGCAGATTGGACACGATTTCTGCTCCATCATCTCCTCCTTTAATTCAACATCCTCATCGTGTGCATCTTCGCTTGTCTTACTGGTGATTTTATCAACTGAAATCCACTCGAGAATTATGATGGAGTTATTAGTTCGTTCCCATATTGCTAGAATTTCGCCATCCGGAGACCACAACAACTTATCATCGTAATCAACCATATCCAGTGCCATAACAAGCGGGTTGGCAAAAGCTGATTGGCTCTTGAGTTTGAATAGGTTTAGCTTCCAGGTCCCTATCATTTCTGCCTCAGTGTTTAGAAATCGTAAAATTCCATCATTGAATGTGGAAGCGATGATGTTCTCATTCAGTGTCCAGGATATACTTCTTGGGACTAAAAAAAAGTGAGTATCAGATCGAACGTCCGGGACTCTGAGATATTTAATACATTCTCCCTCCCGCGTCCATATCTCAATGGTACGGTCCCACGAAACAGATATAAGTAGTTCGCCCTCAGGTCCCCACTGGACATCCATGATATCTTCTGTATGAGCTGAGGCACTTGCAATTCCACCTGTGAGGTTCTTAATGAGCTCTGCTTTTTCGTTCCATAGAAATAGTTTCCCTCCATCATAACTGGCTAATAATTCCCCCTCTGGAGACCATTTCAGTTTCGTAATTGCCCCACGGTCTGCATCATGACTTACTTGTTTAAAGTTCCATTTTTCATCCCAAAATAAAATTTCTCCCCCTTTTGAGGAAGACACAAGCATCCCACTCTTCGGAGACCATGCCAAGCTATATACTTGTCCGGTATGACCATTAAGTTCTTTAAATAATTCACCCTCTCTATTCCACAGCCGAACTATTTTATCCTCTGCTCCTGTTGCAAGAAATTCCCCATCAAGTGACCAAGCTGAAGAGACAACAGGTGACGTTTTAAAGGCCTTTACCAGATCCCCATCTTTCTGCCAAAGCCCAATGACCGCAGGCTCCTTATGACTTCCCCCTCCGGGCTCAACCGACGCTAGTAATTGACTATCTGGGGACCACGCTAACATATCGACTACTGAATGATGTCCCTTGAGCTGTCTGATGAATGCACCGCCTCGCTCCCAAAGCCGTATGGTATTATCGTAGGAGGAAGTTGCAAGTAAATTGCTATCAGGCGACCACGCAAGGGTTCTTATTCCTTTTTTATGCCCTTCTAGCAATCTACTCTCCATAAGATTGACAACCTATTCTCATCTTCAAACGAAGAAATTAAAACAATACGGTTATTTTTGCTGATAATCTTTTCCTACATTCCAGCATTTCGCTATTTTATTCCCCAATTTCCAATAATGAACACTATGCATCTCAAATAGTAAAGGTTTAAGTTTTTCGATATCTATTATTTCGCCAGAGTCACCCGATAAAATCTCTTCATCACAATAAGCGGCGACAATCTCCCCCATAAATACGTCATGCTTCGGAAAATCCACCGTTTTGACTAACTTACATTCCATATTAATGGGACATTCTTTAATCATTGGAGCTGTTTTAAGTTCGCCATAGAAAATATCAAAAAGTCCGCTTTTATCAACGTCTTCCCCGCTTACAAGTCCACAATAATCTGTTTTTACCATTAAGTCCTCGGAAGGAATATTCACACTGAATGTCTTATTTTCCTTAATTCCTGTATTTGAATAATGTTTTTTACTCATCCCTAATGAAATCGTCTTAAATGTAACGATACCAACCCATGCAATCGTAATAAAATTCGGTTTACCGTTCACAGTCGCCCCAACTACTGTTGTGGTCGTTGGATATAAACAAATCTTCGCCCCTAAGTTTTTTTTCATGATTCTGCCTCTGGTTTTTGGTTTAATAGACTAATGATAACTTGATTTAAAAGCAAATTGCTGGTACGAATTAAATTTAAATAAGAGTTGGATTGAATAAATACCACGCAAATCATTATTTATGTTAAGGAGTGAAAGAAATGACCGAGTTTAAACCATTAGAAACATCATTTAAAAATAATAATGAAGCCTTAAAAGCAGCTGTGGATCAATATCCTGATCATATTGCAATTAACTATCCATTTAAAAATATGACCTTTACATATAAGGAATTATATGAGAAAATAGTTAAATTTGCGAATGCATTAAAGGAGTTAGGGATCAAGAAAGGTGATCGAGTGGGTATCATCCTCGCCAACAACCCAGAATTCGTTATCTCCTTTTATGGGTTAAATCTTATCGGGGCGGTTGGCTGCTCCGTAATAAAGATGTTGAAACCCGCAGAAATCGCCGATATTGCCTCCAACGCTGAATTGAAAGGCCTTATTATCGCGGATGATGGTAAACGAACCATCAAAAAAACTAAAAAAATTACCCCTTCTTTGGAACACGTAATTGTAGTGGGCGCTAACGAAATTGAAGGGACGCTGAAATTCTGGGAAGTTCTTGAGGAACGAGGCTCGCTCGCACCTATAAAAGAAGATGTGGGTCTAGATGACTGGGCTACTATCAATTTCACGAGCGGAACAACCGGCAAACCGAAAGGAACCATCCATACTCACCGGAATTATGTCTTCGCTGGTTTGGCACAGCAAATTTCTACAAAATCTACACCCGATGATGCCATCGTGCTTTTCCTTCCGATGTATCATATTTTTGGGTTGAGTGTAATGAATTCAATCCTAACCAAAGGTGGACGGCTTGATATGTTACCGGGATTCCTTGTCCAAGATGTCCTCAAACTGCTATGCGACTCTAAAGTAACGAGCTGCGCTGCGGTTCCCGCAATGTACCATATCATGTGTAAGCAACCGAACATTAGTGATTTTATAGGTAAATTTAGCTCTAATATTAAAGGTCTGATTAGTGGAGGAGCTCCTCTACCACTTGGATTAGCTAAACGTATCAATGAGGTTTTTATTGACACGAAAGGACGCGTCATCCCAATAACCGAAGGATTTGGAACGACGGAGGATAGCGTATATGGTGCGCTTAATCCCTGGGATGGTGTGATTAAATTAGGTACCTGTGGCCTCCCCATGCCAGGCGGTAGAATTATCGCGGTGGATGACGATGGGAACCCCGTTCCAACTGGGGAGCGTGGAGAAGTCGCTGTCCAAAATCCAGGCGTCATGTTAGGCTACTTCAAAATGCCTCTGGAAACGGAGAAGGTATTGAAATCCGTCAAAGGTGAAGAGGGCATCTGGTATTACACTGGCGACATCGGAGTCATTGATGAAGACGGCTATGTCTCGATTGTCGATCGGAAAAAGGATTTGATCATCGTAGGTGGGCGGAACGTGATTCCCCGCGACGTGGAGGAAGTCCTTTTTAAGCACCCAAAGATTAGCGATGCCACGGTAGTAGGAGCCCCACATGAGACGATGGGCGAAACAGTCCGGACGATAATCGTCTTAAAAGAAGGCGAGGAGATGACCGAACAGGAAATCAAAGACTGGGTTGCCGAAAATATGGCAGATTATAAAGTGCCCAGAATCATCGAATTCGTTAAAACACTGAAAAAAACCGCTACAGGAAAAGTCCTGAAAAAAGACTATCGTGCCAGTTTTAAGGAAATAAAGGGCGATTAACCCGCTCTTTTCTATTTTTATTCTTTTTTACCTAAAAGGCAAATGAGAGTTAGATTTTATAACTTTGAAATTTACTATTTTCATGAATTGTTTCAACAATTTTAGGAGAAAATAGTATGACAAAAGGCGGACGAATTTTCGCGGGCATAGTCGGGCTCGCTGGTGCAGGGCTATTTTTAATCGGAGCATTCTTTTTTTGGTTTTTTGACCCATCTCCCGCATTAAACATTACGCTATCATTGATCGTGGCAATTATTGCCTTCGTTTCCGCAATATTGACATTAACGGATAAGTCATTTGGTCCTATATTTCTGCTGTTACTTGGGATCGTAATGTTTATTGAACCCATTCTCGTCAATGTTTTATTCCTTTATTCGCCACCATTTATTACATCGTATTTATGGGTTGATGCCATTCTTATCCTTTTTGCTGGAATCGTCGGTACAGCGGTTGGCTCTGAATAGAAAAATCCCAACATTTTCCCCTTTTTTTTTAGATTTCAGTCATAAACCTCATTGCAGGGACTTCAAACAATTTCTATGAAACTCCTAAAATGTAGATCTCTACGAAAAAACTTAAGGGTCAAATTTTAAATAATATATTTATACAAATTAACAAGCTTGCTATGCA
>JAEOSY010000176.1 GCA_016840125.1 Candidatus Helarchaeota archaeon
AATCTTTCGGCGTTCTCGTTATAGAATATGAAGATTGATTCTCTTTCTCCACAAAAATCATGCTCTAATGCATCGATTTGAAATCTTCAATTCGCCCGTTGATACAGCCTTGTAAACAATTAACGAAATTCTTTGTAAACTTTTAACAGTTTACAAAATATATCTTGTTAATTTTTAAAGTCTATAAATGTTTAACAAAACTTTTTGTAAATATCTATAATATCTTTTTAAGGGCTTTATTGATAGATTCATCAATTTTATGGAAAATCTCTTTTTTTTCTAAGGATTCTTTTATATCTTTTACAAAACCTAGTAAGAGATCTTCAATATTTCCTGAAATTAAGTTGAAAAGATAATTCAATCCCTTGAAAAAATATTTTTTATAAATATGTTTATCAGAAAGGGAATTTTTAGCACGCTCAAATGCTGTTATGGCATTTCTAGCTGCTTTTTCAGCGTCTTCATATCGGTGTTGATGAAATAATTCTTCAGATTCGTGGAGGGAATGATAACCCTCTAATTGAAAATTCCTACATAATTGTAAATTCTCTAAAATCTTAACCGTTTTTAGAAAATTTTTTGAATTGAGTAACCGTTCTTTAATTACTTTTTCAGGTGTAATTTCTGAATGAGATTCTATTTGGCGTTTAATAACATCAAATAATATTTTAGTGTCTTTATAAATGAAATCCGAAAAATCCTGTGGAATCTGTTCAATTTCTTCAAAAGAATCTAAAATATGAAGAATCTGTGATAATAAGAAATATAATAGTATTAATTGGTTTTGATCATTTATCCTTTTTGCTAATGCTATAGCTTCAATAATATGTTTTAGTGTATTTGCTAAATTAAACTTCTTAAAAAAACTTAATGCAATTTCCCTGTGAAGGTTAATTTCTGAAAATGTATCCATAAATTCTTTTGCTGTTCTTAAAGCGGTCTCCTGAAATTTTATGTCCAAATGTTCATTTGGGTTTTGTAAAATATGCTTTAATCCTGTTAACACAAAGTTGGGGTGGCGAAGATAATTAATCATACCCTTAATGTGTCCCTCACCAACGATTACATAAATATCCTTCTTGGGATATAGTATCTGAAGGGTATTAATTCTACTACACATGAACTTATTTCGCCAGTCCATTGCTATATAATTTTCTTCTGAGCTTGGTTCATAAATTCCCTGATTAGCATAGATCTTAATCCAATCTCGTATTGGAACATCAACAAAATACACAGGGATATTTAATTCCTGACAAAGAGTCATAGGGTCTATCATTTCTTGTCCTGAAAAATACCCCGTATCTTTAAATTGTTTTAAAGCATATCGATAACTCATTTCTAATGGAAAATTTTCAAATTGACCTTTATTCGCAATATAAATTTGATGATAATTTTCATATTCGGAAAAATGATTTTGGATTGTTAAATATCTCTGAATATCAAATTCGACACATAATATGCCAGGTTTCTTATAAGAAATATATTGAATAATTCCCTTTATACATTCAGGACAGCCGTGGAAAACACCAAAAATTGTTAAGTTCCTATCTGGTTTTACTATGACGGGTGGACAATCTCTACTTCTCATCTTTCTGGAGGGGAAGTAATTATCAATAAAATCACCCACTAATTGGGGAAATCCTAATTTAGATAAGGCCCAAGCACACATTCTTTTTACTTCATTTTTCTCATCTTTTAAACCTTCTAATAGGACTTTTTTTGCACTCTGATCGCCAAATTGACCTAATGCTCTAGCACTTGCGACGCGAACTTTAGGATTTTCATCTTTCAATCCTTCCTTTAAATGAGAAAGAACGTTTGAATTGCCGATTCGTAATAATGCAGAAATTGCTCTTTCCCTGACTTCATTATTTTCATCTTGCAAAGCCTTGATTAAAGCTGGGATAGCTTCCGAATTTTTAAGAGAACCAAGTGTAGAGGCTGAATTATGTCTTACAAATGCATTTTGATCCTTCAAACCATCTAATGCTAGCTTCAAGGCTCTTGGTTCTTCAATTTGACCTAAAGCCCATATTGCATAACGCCTTATCTCAGAATCCTTATTCTTCATTAGTTCAAGAAAAAAATCTGCCAATTCTTTTTTCTTCATGAAGCCCAAAGTTTCAAGAGCTTTTGCTCTCACTTCAATATTTTCACTATCCTTGATTATTAAATTTTTTAAAGGGACAATAACATTTTCATCAACAATCAAAGCTAATGCCTTTAATACTGCCAGTTTTATTTCTTTATTTTCATAATTAATTAATTGTAACAAATGCATGACAGATAAATTATCTCTAATTTGTCCTAATAGTTCAATAATGCTCTTCTTAATGTTGGAATTACTATCCTTTAGAGCATTTCTTAGCACATCAAAATCAAAAGGTATCAATTTTATGGATTGAATAACTGTTTTTCTGTATTCTTCATTCTCATCAGCCAGCTCTTTAATTAAAAATTCAGTTGCCTGCTTACCTTCTGTTTCCTGATAAAACTCAACCAAAACTCCTGATAATTTAGGATTTTTAGGATCAATCTCTTTTAACTTTTGAATACATTTCACAACTTGAGTCTTTAATTCTCTTTTTTTCTTATTTTTAAAGCGTGAAAAATAAAGATTATAAAGCCTAAGCCAAGTAGGTCCACTCTCAGGCTCGAATTTTAATATGTTTTCCAAGCACGCAATAGCTTTCTGATATTTTTTTTCTTTAAGATATTGTTCAGACTTTTCTGAATACATCCTAAATGCTTCTAATTTGGTAATAATTTGCAATAGATTTGCCTCTTCATTCTTAGGATTAATATCTATTACTTTTTTAAGTAAGTTAAGCGAATCAAAGTAGTTTTTTAACTGCCTGTGAGTATTAGCTAAGGAAAGATAGACATCTATATCTTGTACTCCTTTTTCTATAGCTTTATTGAACGAATTTTTCGCTTTTTCATAATTTTGATTTCTAAAATATAAAATCCCTAGACTTTTAAAGTACATTCCATCGGATTTCAGTTCTATTGCATGTTCGAGGGCAGAGATTGCTTTTGAAATATTCTTTTGGTTAGAATATGCAAGAGATAAGAAAAACCATACCCTGTCTACCTTATCATTTGATTTTGTGAATTTTTCCAGATATTCTATTGCCTTCACATAGTTCTCTCTTTTAATTTCCATTTGACCAAGAAATAGGTTCGCCTCTTCAGAACTAGGTTCGATTTTTAATACCTTTTTGAAACATTCCTCTGCCTTCTCCTCCTTATTGTTTTTAAAATACAAAGTTCCCATATAAACCCATACAATCTTCTCTTCTGGAATAACTTCTGAAGCTTTCTTCAAAAAGTAATGTATTTTATTGAAAGACTTGCCCCCCTCCATTAATGCCACTCCTTTTTTTAAAAGAGCTTTTCCATAAAGAACTCTAATTTTTTGATCATAACAATTATCGTGATAAGCATCTTCTAATTTATCCAAAATAAAATCCAATTCCTCCATAAAAAAGACCTATTCACATTAAATAAAGTAATTTCTATTATATTTTAGCTGCCTAAATATTTAATCTTTTGCTCCCTCTTTTATTTTTAGGTCAGATATAGGGTTTTTGTGCTTTCTTAAGGTAATTTCTCTCTTATTTTTTTAGCAAGCGGAGATGCTTCGAGCAGCTCCTCTGGCTGAATGTCAAATTCATAAACTTTTTTACCTTTAATCTCTTTTGTTTTTGGGAATCCTCTTCCTAACCATCCCATCCTTACTAATAAGTTATCTCTCTTTCTTGCATCACTATAACTTTCCTTAAGGGTTTCTATTCCATGATTTGAAATTTCAAAATAAATCTTGTCATTTATGTTTATTTTATTAACATAACTATTATCTGCAAATGTATCCAAATAATTATTAACTTTTACATGTGAAATGCCTGTTTTCAAACTTATAAGATAAGACGTTATTGCCACTGAGGATTCATCACTGCTTTCAAAGTCAATGGAATCATAAAGTTCAGAAATAACGTCTAACATCTCCATTGTCATGGGAATTTTGAAATCTCCTTGATACCAAGCCATTTCTTCAATTAACATATTTTATTATCTTCATGAATAAAAATATAAACCTATTGTTTGTTTCATTGTTACATAATTATTGTATTGGGGTAATTAACTTTGGATGGATTGAATGAATTTGATAAATTTGAGAAGATGAAAATTTGTATTAAACGAGCTTATAGAGCTATAGTAGGAAATAGGAAGGGATTGTTTATTTGTGGTCCTTTCAAGGGGATTTTTTCAAAATCAAGAGTATCAGAAATAATTGAATGGTTTTATAATTGTCAAAAAGGGAGATGTAGAGGTTTAGCAATGCCAAATTTTAAAAAAGAATGTTTCCCTGATAAACACGAATTAAAAACACTGATATTTCATACGCTTATCTCTTTATCGAACTGTGTATTTTTTATACTTGAATCAGAAAGTAGGGGTACTTTTATTGAACTAGGAGTTATAGATACTCTCGCACATATTTTTCGCGGTTCTTTCCCAAATTTAATTAATAATAATTTCAATGAAAAACTTGTTCAGGCTTATAATCCTCTTGATAAAACGTGGCTCATCTGTACTAAAAATTTCATTGAAAATTCACCTAAAATGTTTCGTTATGGTGTAATAGAGATTTTTGAAACACATGGAAAGGTGAAAATTTTTTCAAATAACAAAGATATTGAACTCATAATTCAAGAGATTTTAGAATGTAATAATTGCTAATTGATACAAGACATTCACAGAAAATCTTCACAAGAACCAAAATACACGATTTTTTCTTTTGAAAAATAATTTACATAAATAGTAAATTTTCTTCGCATTTGTAAACTTCTCTCAAAACTCCTTTCTGAGCGAAAGACTCTTGCGATCAGGAAACGAAAGAGTCTTACCGTGCTGGTAAACTTTTTTCGCGATTTTTTACAGGCTCGTAAACAACTTTCGTAAGCATTTTTCGAAACTACTCTACGAAAGGGCGTGACCGTTCTCCGTTTCATAAACTTCTTTCCAAACTCCTTTGTAAACTTCTAACAAACATGTAGACAAATAACGAAGAGGTCTATATTTTGTAAACTTCTAACGAAAAGGTCTATATTTTTGAAGACTTTTAACGAAAACTCCTGTAAACTTCTAACGAATTTGTAAACAATTAACGAAAACTTTGTAAACTTTTAACGAACTTGTAAAAAAGGAACAACTCTCATATCAGTTTCTAACGAAATCACTTGTCAAATCTTAACAAACTTCTCAGGTAAATTCTTACAGTTTTTTGGTAAGAACCTTACTAGATTGGTAAAAAAAAGAGATAGATATATTGTTATTAACGATTTTAATAAAGAACTCTGAGAAAAGTAATTGGATTGTTATTATTATAGGCAAAAGGAATGAGACCAACTCCCATTTTTACCCAAATTACCCCTTTCATTTTCTTTTCGGGATATCTTACTAAAGGACATCTTGAAAATTTTACATTTTTGCCGAGATATTTATGATGAGAAAAATACTTTTCTTTTACCAAACAGATTTTCTCTCAAGGTCTTTCAGCCATTCAGGGATAGGTCGATTGATTGAAACGGGTTGTACAATTTTGGACTCAACTGAAAGCTTTATGGACGTGTCTTAAAGGTCATTTTGAGTTAACCGAGGCACAACTTGATTATGCCGAAGAAGCGCTAAAATCTCTTTTTGAAGGAAAAAAGAAGGGAGGTTAATAAAATTTGGGTGGTGTTCTACTTCCCTCAGAGTCAGATATGAAGTGTGATTGGCAGATCCGTTTTGTGAAAAGGGGGAGGGGAGGAGGGAATATTACAGAGATAATGTCAAAAATAGTGAATGCATTTTTCACCCTTCCACTCACGTTAAAATCATATAGAATTGTAGTCTCATCAAAATTCTTTCTTCCAACCTCCCACGAATCCTCTACGCCTAGATTGTGGCATTTATTAAAAATCCTCCTTGTCTTTTAGATAGGCTAAAAAGATTTACATCTAAAAAAAAATCTACAGTTTTTAATTCTACTTATTTTGAATTGTAAAAAAAGAATTTGGTAGAAAAGTATTACTTTTTAATTCACCTCTTTTTTTTTCGGAGTTCGAAAGTGACCCCCCCTATTCTTCGTCCATCCGAAACCTGAGTGATTTTCACTTGGTGAATCTTTTCCTTGTATTTCACTCTTCGAACCATTATCCTTATGGGCATCTTGGAATGTTCGACCATTTTCACTTCGCTAAAACGAATTAACTTCGCCTTGGAAGCTCGAATTTTTGCAGTTCCATTGTGGATTTCCAGTTCTTTTACTCCTTGAATACCTGTGAACAGTTCGATATAATCTTCTTTGAGTCGAATTCTTTTGTTCTTAAACGGATCGGGAAAACACGGAGTTCCAGGATAGGGGGGTATTGGGCACTTTAATTTATTTATTAACTCCATATCCTTAAATGGGATTGCTAAGGAGGGTAATTGGATCAACATTTCAGCTTCTGGCAAATCAGTTTCAATCCAAAGCCCATCTTTCCCCTTCGAACCCACCGCATAAAAGCTACAGTAACCATCGCCGTCCTCGGGTACCTCCTGAACAAAGACATTTCGTGCAGTTATATTATTATCATTCTTTATTAGGGGCCACCAAAGCTCCCCTGCCCCTATGTTGGTGTTGTCTGCCTCATTTTCCGCGCGGGCAATTAAGCAGAAGTGATTATCCCCATGCAGATTGGCTCCTGGAGCGGGAGGGAGCCAGCGAAATTCGACGGCAGCTGATGCATCAGGGGCAATTATTGGAACGACTATTTTATTGGTTTCATCTACCCAATTGGGCGGTGCCCCTATTGGAGCATATATTCCGGAACTTTGCCATGCATCCGGGAAAGGCATATTGGTGGCAGGATCACCCCAATAGAGATATATTTCTGTATTCCTCGCAGTTTGAGTCCCTCTATTTCTCACAGTAACCCGGACAAAATTATCCTGCCCATGAACTGGATTAAGAATAGGTTGATGGGCTGGATCCAGTATTTCTATATCGGGAGAGATCCAAAAATAATCTCCGACGAACGGTTCATTTCCCAGGAGATCATCCACAGTCATTCGTAACCATACATCTACATCCGTTGGAGGTGCGATACAGGCAGCCGCCATTCGGAGTCTGCCAAACCCATAACCATTATGCGGTATTCCTATACCTGTGCTATCGGCATTGTCGACTAATATTTGTTTTACATCGGCCCATGTTAACCCAGCTCCTTGACACTGGAAAATAAGAGCTGCGGCGCCTGCAACAATGGGAGCTGAAAGACTACTACCATTCACCCCAGTCACATAAAAAGCTCCAGGAACTGCTGCATTCATATTGCGGGATCTTGGAGCAGTAATACTTGATCCAACAGCACAAATCTCGGGTTTTATTCGACCATCTCTTGTAGGTCCACACCCACTATTGGCATGAATCAATTCAGGATTGGGCGCAATAGGTTTATCGAGCCACCCAACAGTGATACATTTTCGCGCCGATGCGAGGTCAGCTAGAGTTAATTCACCCATGGTGTGATGTGGGGCTTGAAAGTCTGAAAAGCTTATATTATTTCGGTCAACCCATGCCTGAAAGTTCCCATTAATGACGATATCCCCCGTGAGAGCAATATCCCAGTTCCCCGTAATAATCGGATTGGCACCACTCGCCGTAAGGATGATTTGTATCATATTATCTCCATTGCGAGGATCATTTAGAACTGATGTAACATCAACGTGTTCACCACTAGGTAAGAGAAAATCAAGGTTTCCACCTGGCGCAACAGGACCAATCACATCACCATTAGGAGAGGTAATGGTTACTGAAAAGCGATCATGTCCATCGTACCAGATTTCAATCACATCATCATCATCTGCACCCGCTGCATAATGGAGTGTAACATTTTCAGTTGCACCCTGTAATACTTGTCCACTGGCATGAGAGTTTGTACTGTTGGAGTTTCCTGCTGCGAGTACAATGGTACGACCAGGTGTTTCAAGAAGGTTATCCAAGAACTGTTGTCCAAGAGAAGACCCATCATGGGGTCCTTGTTCGTCACCTTCACTTACATTCACAACACATGGTATACCCAATTGAGCTGCCCGGGTGAAGATATAAGCGCACCCATCAGCAAGAAAAGCAGTATCACTATAGGGCAGAATGCCTACTGGGTCAACATGATGCCCACTTACCCATGGAACAAAAATAATATCGGCTTCGGGTGCCGCACCCACAAAAGTGCCAGCAAGCTCCCCTGCATTTCCCTGTGCGCGTCCATTTCCAGCTGCAATACCTGTCACCATTGTTCCGTGGGCTGCTACCTTACCTCCATGTCTTACAGTTTGATAAGCTGGATTTCCAACAGGGGTGTTAAACTCCGCATTGATTGAAGCTTGGTCGTACTCTACCCCATAATTCCACGGAAGCGTGGGGTCATTCCCCTGTGGTGTTGCTTCGCCAGCTTGAGCAACGAGTTCCTGATCCCAGATATAACGAATCCTTGTAGACCCCAACCCATCCGTTCCTTGCCCATCATTATTCCGAAAGTTAGGATGGTAAATATCTATATCGCTATCATACACTCCAACTATAACTCCCACACCAGTTATCGGTGGAACATTATTGTGGAGCACATCAATTTCAGCAGCAGGCACCGCCTCATCTAACATTGGAAAAATAGGACGACCAAGTTCGATATATTTGACGGCAGGCATTGCTTCTAGCTTTGGAATTAGCTCTAATGGGACAAAAGCGGTAAAGATGTCGCCCGCTTGGGAACGTACAATAACACCTAAATTCTCGAGATCCATTCGGTTCCCGTGAAATTGAATGAATACCGAGGCATAAGGGACTTTTGGTCTCTCCGGTCGAGTATATTTTTCTTTGTCAGGTATATGAATACCATGAAATATAGGTGCAAATAAAAGTGAATATAGTTCCTTCTCCCGTCGTTGCCGTTCTTTCTTCTCATTCTCAGCTCCCTTTTTAATCTCCTTAAATTTTTTAGCTATCTCGTCCAGCCGTTTTCTTTCCTTCTCCTTTCTGTTTATAAGCTCGTCTTTAGAAAGTGATAAAGCAAAAGCGAGCTTTGAGTCTAACTTACGCCTTACCGGTCGTAAATTCTTATTTATTTCTATTTTATCTTCCTCAATTTTTATTTTTTCCTTTTTTCGATCTTCCATATAAACTCATCCTCATTGATTTAAACATTTTTTATAATTCTACTAAATTTTGGTGTTTCAAAACGATAGAATAAAGGGATTCCCCTTTGTTTCACATTCAAATTTTCAACTATTATGTATATTCGGATTTTTATAATTTGTGGTAATATGTAATAGTGAGACAATTATTTTTTTTGAAAAAAAAACGAATTTGTAAACTTTTAACAATAACTCTCTTTTAAGATGAAGATACTCACTCGTCGATAATCTCGACGAGATTTAAGTGCGAATTACAGGCAGGGCAGACATCTGAGCTTGGTTCTTGTGGTAAGGGTGCCCCACAGGAATAGCAAAACTTGATTTGGGCTTGGAATCTTTGCGTCTTTTTAATAAGGTGTCGTGTCGCATGCCTGTTTAAACTTGGTCCGAAAAAAGCCGCGACAAAGAGGACTGCAATAGGGAGAAAGATATACACGGATATTAAACCTACAGCTGCTAAATAAGTGATATAACTCCACGAAACCACAACAATCATCGAGACAATAAAACTTACTATCTCCATTTTAGTGGAATGTCGCAATTCCAACTACCTCCATTAGCATAGTAAAACCTCCTAATTCGGCACTCTCGATCTGGTGTATATTAGGCGGTTGCGAAGTGTGATGGGCAGACTCTTACCAGAAAAGGGGGAGGGGATAATATAATAATATATAAAAGTAATAGGATCTGCCTTCCATCCTTCACATCCGACCCTTCTAATGATGTACGAGGGTTTCGCCTAATAAATATTTTCCTTTTTTAGATTAACTTTGCGATTAAAATCCGAAAAAAGGAATTAACCATAATTCTTGGATTTCGGGAATCAACCACTTCAACTCAGTTATCTAGTGTTATTAAACCCAGAACCACCAAGAGCTGCATCTGTTGTCGAAGTTAAATCGGCCCAAATCAGGTTCGAATCTGTCATGAGCACTGCCGCCTGTACTACCAAATGTTCTTCTTGCTCCTCTCCACCAGCTATGCTGAAAGAGTGAAATACAACAAGGACCGATCACTTGGAGTGAAGATAGTTTGTCGTTATTTGAACGCGATAATCTCGGAACGTGCACGTGAAAAATCCCTTTATATCTGCAAAATCGACGCCTATAATTGCGACGCTTGTAAAACCTTGCAGTTCCTACTTTTGGAGATAAAAAGATCTTGTAGAAGGCATCGAGTTCTTTTGAACCGATAATATTTTCAAGATTCGAGACCCTATCCAAAATCTCATCTGTTAAAACATCGTCCTCTTCATCGGGCTCTCCGAGGTAATTAAACACAGATTCCAGAGTTTTTATGCCGATTATATCAATTATTTTGAGAGCCTTTGCCAAACGTTCTTCTGATTTTTTATATAAGTCCCAAAAATCTTTTTGGGACTTAAGAAAGTCTTCAAAATTGTTTGTATTTGTAAAAGAGTGAAAAACGCCTGGTGATATTGAGATACTTTCCTTAATTTGTTCTTCAGCCTTCAAAAACTCTTTGAAAGATATTTCTTTCCCATCAAGAAAATAGCTTATTTGTTTTTCTTCATTTTTTGAATTTATCATTATTTGCATTCCTCCTTTTTTGTGAAAAGATGAAAGATCATCTTGTTATGAACATTATGTATCAACATTACAGTATATAATACTTTATACATTTCACATCAATCCCACCAAAAAACTGCTTTTTTTGAGGAGTCGGGATAGTATTTGCATTATGGCGGTATCAGAGAGATTGGTTTGATGATACAAGTATTTATTGGCAATATTGTATTGTGTTAAGATTTGAACAAAACCGAAGGGGATGAGAAACAACCCCAATTTTACCCAATTTACCCCTTTCATTTTCTTTCTAGGATATATTACTAAGGGACATCTTGAAAAATTTTACATTTTTGCCGAGAAATTTATGATGAGAAAAATACTTTTTTCTTTTAAAAAGATTTTCTCTCAAGGTCTTTCAGTCATTCAGGGATAGGTTGATTGATTGAAACGGATTGCAAAATTTTGGGCTCAGCTGAAAGCTTTATGGACGTGTCTTAAAGGTTATTTTGAGTTTACTAAAGTACTACTCAAGTACCCTGAAGATTTATCTTTGTAAAAGAGAAGAATCCTCCCTGTTTCACATTAAAGTCTTCAAAAATCATGTATATTTGTATTTTTATAATTTGTATAATTATTAGATGTTATTGTAATTGTAAAATTAACTTTTAGGATAAAAACCTAAAATACTTATTTTAAGTATTTAACTATGTATCTGAGAATTAAAAAGGGAATTGATGAATATTCGTCTTAATGAGAAATTATGGAAAGCTTCAAAAAAAAATAGATTACCTAGTGTTGTTGCTTTTAATCGAATCGATGGACCTGGTTCTAGTTTAGATTTACGGGAATTTCAGCAGACATTTTGGACACTTCCATCCATTCCCGAAAATATAAGAGAAGATCCCACCATGAAATTCGTCAGGATTTGGTGGGTCAGCTACGGTTATGACAGGCGTTTGCATTCTTGCAAATGAGTTAGCCGAACGTCCATTTAATTCTATCCAATTAATTTCAATGGCATCCCGAATGGAACAAGATTTAGGAGTGAGCGTCACGGGTACTCAGGAACAATCTAATGTCATTTTTGGAGGCGTAACTGATTATGTGTGGTTTCCTTGGGGTATTCCGAATGCCCCTAATACGGGCTATGGGCAATCAATACGTACTGAACTTATACCTCCAGATAATTATCATCTCTTAAAACAGCGAATTATGATTTTACATACTGGAAGAATTCGTCATAGTACAGATGTTAATTATGTATGGAGAGAGGCTTTGAAAACACTCAATGGATATCAACTCCACAAAAGAAAACTGGAAATTGCATATCAATTTCGTGAAGGGTTGAGGCTCTGCAAATGGAAACATGTATATGATTCAATTCAAACATATAGAAAAATTCGTACAACTCTGTGTTCGGATTACATGTTAGGCGCTGAAGACATCACAAAAATCGCTGAATCGCTGAAGAGGTGGGTTGTACATCCTTTCCCCTTGGGGCAGGTGGAGGAGGAGGAGTACTCATATTTTCTCAAGATTCAGAAACCTTAAATATATTTAGGGAGCAAATACATGACAAATACCGTGAAATTCCATTTAAAATAAAATCAAGAGGACATGAATTAGTTAACTATCATAATATTCGTTTATGATGTTGGACGGGTCTCTTTGATAAAATCTTAATCGTAAACACTGATTTCTTGAAAAAACTGGAACTTAAATAAGTAATGTCTCTAAAACCAATGAAAGGTCGGATGTGAAGGATGCCAAACAGGACCGGTTACTTTTAATTTTTATTTGTTATTTCCTCCCCCTTTTCACAAAACGGGTCTGCCCATCACACTTCGCATCCATGTTTTCACTCATTTATTATATTATTAATATTTCAAATTATTTTCGCTTTTCTGGAAAGAAATAGCTATATCTGTGCGAGTGAATGGTACCAAATGGATTATTGGTAGGATTTCTTGGTTTATTATTCTTGATGATTTTTCTGGCTATTTGAGGAGAATTTTTCTTACATAATAACCGGACCCAATTTATTTTAATGCATAAATTAAGTAATTACTATAGATGGCCTCGGGAAAATCGATGAAGAAGGGAATAATACACATCAATCATGAGTTAGATGAAGTAGAACGAGCCGTATTGAAGTTAGCGGAAGAGATGGCGAATACGACTCAGAAAATTGAGTACATTGTGCTTTATTATAAAGCTACGAGGGAATTAAATTATTCCAAAATTGAAATTAGTAACGCGATAAATAAATTATACCTAAAAAAATACATCCGAGTGGGATCGCGCTTAACACGAAGTCGGGTGTTGGAAAATCCAACGCGAAAAAAAGTGTATGAATACATAATATCACATCTCGGACCTCATGTGAGAGAGCTACGAAATAAGCTATCCATGACGCCTCACATTCTGTACTGGCATTTGAACATGCTCGAGAATTTTAAATTCGTGTACCACATAAACTTTTTGAATTACGTCAATTACTTCCCCTCCACTTTTGATATAAGCAACGTAAAACCGTTTTTAGTCCTAAAAAATAAGAACGCTTCGCGCGTTTTTAAACGATGTCTAGAAAATCCTTTCCCCGATTTTGAATCGTTAAAAAATGGGTTGAACTTGTCCCCTAACGTAATCCTGTACCATCTCAACAATCTCATTAAGTTCAGTGTCGTAGTTGCCTATAAAATCAACCAGACAGTAGTGTATGGGATTAAACCCGAAAAAGTTACTCCAATTAAGTCATATTATAACATTACGGATGAGCAATTACAAAAAATAATTGAAATCCAAAATCAATTAGTTGTTAAAAATGTAAACGAAGAAGCTGATTAAAAATGAGAAAAAAAGAAAGTATATTTAGGGTAATATTAATGTTACTCATTCTATCAAGCACCTTTTTGCTTTTATTTTTTAACGGACATCCAAATGGCAACCAAAAAAACCTTGAGGGTTTTTCGGGGAGATTAAAAACTTTCTCTTGGAGTTCAAATTGGTCGAATGTTACCGTAATTTCGGATGGTTACAATTCCAGCTATTGGAATGACGGGAGTAGCAGTTCGGCAGCAATTGCCGTGGAAGAGAATGGAGTCATTCATGTGGTATGGGTTGATTTAACGAATGGTTCATGGGGTGTAGATTCCGAAATCATGTACGCAAATTATACGGAGGTCACGGGGTGGTCCAATGCCACGGTGATTTCTGACGGGTACAATGGGAGTTACTGGAATGACGATTACAGTCTCGATCCCTCGATTGCGGCCGCTGCGGGGGAAATACACGTTGTCTGGCAGGAGTGGACAAACGGCACGTGGGGGACCGACCGTGAAATAATGTACGCGAGCTACAACGCTACCAGAGGGTGGTCCAATGCGACGGTAATTTCCGACGGCTATAACGGGAGTTATTGGAATACGGGGATTAGTGAGAATCCCATCATAACCGTAGATAACCTAGGGACCGTTCATGTGGTTTGGGAAGATTACACCTACGGTATCTGGGGCGTAGATTCCGAGATTATGTATGTTAATTATACCATGGCGGCAGGCTGGTCCAATGCCACGGTGATTTCCGATGGATATAATGGGAGTTATTGGGGTACGGGCCCAAGTAGTACGCCGTATATTGCAACAGATAGTGCGGGGGTTGTCCATGCGGTGTGGCAAGAGTGGACGGACGGGGTCTGGGGCACCGATTCTGAAATCATGTACGCCAATTACACCGCGGGCGTGGGTTGGTCCAATGGTACGGTAATTTCCGACGGCTACAACGGGAGTTATTGGAATACTGGCGACAGCTATCGGCCTTCGATTGTAGTTGAAAGTTCGGGAGTAATCCATGTGGCCTGGCGGGATAACACGGAGGGAGTGTGGTGGGATAACTTATGGGATCGCGAAATCATGTATGCGAATTATAACGCGTCTAGAGGGTGGTCTAACGCTACGGTGATTTCCGATGGTTATAATGGGAGCTACTGGAATAATGATGGTAGCCGCGGACCATCGGTTGCCGTGGACGCTGCGGGAACCGTTCGTGTAGTTTGGCATGATTATACAGATGGCGAGTGGGGTATAGGTCCTGAAATTATGCACGCGAGTTCTGCAGATGGTATAGGTTGGTCCAATATCACGGTAATTTCTGATGGCTATAATGGGAGTTATTGGAATGATGGGGCGAGTCTTTGGCCCGCAATGGTTGCGGACAATAACGGAGGAGTACATGTTGTTTGGAGTGATTTCACCAATGGAACCTGGGGGATAGATACGGAGATCATGTATGTCTCCTCTAAAAATGTCACTAGCCAAATTTCAATCCCTAAAACCCCATTTCTAAATCCAATTTCACCCAGAACCGATTCTGATGGAATAATTAACCTGAACTGGAGTGATGTAACTAATGCAATAATATATTATGTTTATAGGAACACGTCATTCATTACCTCAGTGGTTGGCCTGACACCAATAGATACCGTTACAACAAGCAATTATACGGGTAGGATATCCATCAATGGAACATACTACTATGCGATCGTCGCTGGCAACGCCTTAGGCAATAGCTCCATTTCCAATTGCGAAAACGTTACTGTGGCAATTTCAACTCAACCAGCTGGATTAGATTCGAATTTTTTCATCATTCTCATGATCATCATAATTGTGGGAGTTGTTGCTGTGAGTTGCATTGCTACTTATTCATTTAGAAGGAGAAGTCAGATTGGATCCGACATGGATGTCCCAGAAAAATTCAAACAACTCCCTCTAAACGAAAAAATACGAACAGCTATTGAACAAAGCATAACGATTGAGGCATTAGATAGGATAGATGCTCCCGATTTGATGAACCTGTTAAGGGGTGAAATAGGAGTCCTTTCACCACTAATTGAAGAGCGGGTTTCTAAATTACCAATTACGGATGATGAAAAGAATGAAATTATGGAAGAATTATGGAGATTACCAGCGGGTCTCCAGAAGAAGCTCCTAAACCAATTTGAAGAAAGGATTTCTAGTAGTAAATCACAAATAATAAAAGGGTCGTGAGGATGATGGGTGAAGAGCGGAACCAAAGCAGGAATTTCTTGATTTTAACTCAATTTGTAACCTACGGCATTTTCTTGGCGAGC
The DNA here is from genome assembly GCA_016840125.1 of Candidatus Helarchaeota archaeon. The sequence continues at coordinate 15,880 of JAEOSY010000176.1, forward strand.
CATTTTTTAACTTGGGGAATTTGGGCAACCACCCACGCGATCCCTACATCAATTTATTACTATTCTGGAATAGGATTAGTTTCAGGTCAAATCTCATTACTCCTTGTGAATAGCCTATTTTTAATGGGTAGCATCCTAATAATATTGTTCTTTTTTAAATTGCAGGAGAAAAAAAATAAGTTTTTTGCGATTTTCTTCGATATTACTATTATTAGTTATACGAGTGCATTTCTTCTTTCAGTAATTGGTTTCTTTTTCTTCGATAATTATACGAAGTTAGGTATAAATTTAGAACAATTACGTCTTGGATTTTATTTCTGGGTTATATCTTCTAGTATGATGGTTGTGCTTCTATTTTATGTAAAACGAATCATATCTGATGATGGAGAAGGGACTTAAGAGAAAGTTGGAGACCAGAAAGACTGAAATATCTAGAGTAGGAATAATATTTAGAATCGGTGCTAGCGTAATGTCCTAGGATAATAATAATGTAATATCAAATCCAATAATTGCTTCTCTCACAGCATCATAACCCATAAGTTCCAACTCGAACGCATGGAGTGAAATATATCATGAAATTGGAGAAATATCAAGATACAAGGGCTTTTCTGTATGATTTTATAACAAAATTCTGTTTTTATTTAGCTTTTTTCAAGGTTACAGATTTCTTGTTAGAATTATGAGATTGAGAGCTTGAAGAATCTTGTATCTTTTTCTTTCGCTTTCGAACAAAAAACCTTCCCGCTAAAACTGAAGCAGCTACGATAACAATGAGAAGGATAATCAAGTACCATGGAAAGGGCGGGGGGGGTTCAGGAATGACTATAGCTTTACTTTCAGAGGGTGGGCCTAAATTTCCCGCTGAATCAATAGGTATTAGGTAGTAGTTATAAGTTCCTGGCGTTAAACCTGAATCTAAGTACGAAAGCGAAGTTGTAAATCCAATAAGTATACCATTCCGATAAATATAATAACTAACAGATGTCTGATCTGTCACCTGTTCCCAACTCAGCAAGACACCAGTATCATTCGGCGTAGAAATTGTAAGATTTGGTTGAGGCGGCGGAATAGTATCCACATGAATAATTCCTGTTAAATTGACAGCATGATCTGCTCTATCAAAAATCGTGATTGTAATTGCCCAAGCGCCATCTAGAATTGTAGAAGTATTGTGAAATGACCAATTAGAGGTATTTCCTAAATTATTTGTAAAGTTGCCCCCTCCAGTGATATTGGTTTTCGAAATGGAAATGTTCTTCACTCCAAATCCTGTATCAAATGACGTACCGTTGATCCAAATCCATCCCTGTGTATTTCCATTTTGGGGGTGACTCAAGTCGGTAGAGGGATTTTGGAATCCGGTTGGTGGATTTATTTCAATTGTAACATTGCAAACCAATTCATAAGAATTCCCTGCGTAATCGACGATGGAGATTCTAACCTCATAAAAACTATTTAAAATGTTATCAGCTATGGGTGAAATGTTATAGAAGGCAAAATTTTGCATATTGCCAATATTAATGCTCCAGTCAAATATTCCATTGGAAGTATTGGATTGGATTATAGTTATCTCGCGAATACCTGAGCTCGGGGAAGGGTCCCATGCTGTACCGTTGATCCAAATTGGAGCCGTTTTTTGGACGGTTTGAGTGGATGTATTTATCCATTGAAAACCAATGGGCGCAATATAATCGACACTAAATACATTTGTTGCAGAGAAAAGTTTTCCTGCGGAATCATTTGAAAAAATTTGGACTGTTACTGTATTATTAGGCCAAAATAAATTTGTGGTGTTACCAAAATAGAAACCATTCCACGTTAAAGTATAATTAGATGACCAAGTGCTAGCACCCGTTCTATTACGATACCAAACTTGAATTAGATGACGGGAAGAGTTTATTGCAGTCACTGAAATAGAATTCGTAGTGTATGTTGTGTTAAATGGGGACACCAATGCAAGTGGATTATATTCCTCTGTGAAGTAAATCTCACTATCAATTGAATCATCTCCACTCCAAATCAGATATAATAACCCCTCAAAAGGATGAATCCCTAAATCAACTGAAGAAGAATTTTCAGAAACATCATTAATCAAACGGGGTGTTAGGAAATTGCCTCCTCGATTATCTGTAATAAATGGTCGTAAATTCCCCTGAAATTCTCCAACCCACGCAATAAAGACTGCGTCAGGGGAAATACCCGTGTCTATTGCAATTTGAGGATGGATGTCAGATTTAATTGAATTCTTCGAGACTATTATTGGGGGGGAACAATTCCCAGAAGCAATTTCTACATATGCTATATCAAATTGGTCATTGATTTTGGAATTCCATGTAAGATGTATGTTCTTCGAGGAGTCAATTGCCACATCTGGTGAAGAATCTTCCTCAAAATTAGCAGAAATCTTGAGAGGTGGATCTGTAAACATTCCTTTTGAATTATTTTTATAAAAGATGTCAAAATTCCCCGTTGAATTATCTGCCCAAAAAAGATGGACTATTTTAGATGCATCTATCCCAATTGCAGGAGTGATATATCGGTTAGAGTAGTTTGATTCGATTAATGTCCGGACAGTAAAATCTCCATCAGAGTTATTCGTGTACCATACGGTATAATTGCCAGATATAATAGTTGAACCAACTATCAATAGATGTGCAGTATTATTAATATCTACTGCAAGATTTGCGTCTAAAAACAGCTCTAAAGGACTTCTTTGTAGTTTAAGTGGTGTTCCGAAAGAACCCTTTGAATTATTTATATAATATAAATCAGAAAGGGGTGATTCCTTTTCCATCCAGATTACATGCGCTATATTTAATGAATCAACAACTATCTCCAAATTATGGAGTTCATAAAATGAGTTAAAGAGAACTGATGAATTCCCAAAATGTCCAATTAAGTTATTATTATATATTATTTCATAGGATATACCTGTATTTTTTATCCATACAGTATGGATTTTATTATTAGAGTCTATGCCAATTTTTGGATATTCATCAGTAAAAGAGTTGGAAGACAGATTCAGGGGGAAAATTGTATCGATGATAAACCAGCGGTCGCGTTGTGCAATTTGCCCAAGGGAATCATTTGCAAATACTTGGAGGTGATAAACACCATCCTCCCATATTATACTGTCATTCTTAAATATGGAACCATTATAGGTGATTGTGAAATTACCTATCCAACCAGCTCCTTTATCGAACCTAAACCAAGATTGGTTGACATATGTGGTATTTTCAATGATTAGGAGAAAGTTTTTATGAAAATACGTGGTGTTAAGTGGACTAATTATCTGAATTTTTGGTCCTGTAGCTAGAACCTGAAAGTAGTGCCATTTACTTATTGTTATATTGTATGAGTTATTTACGAACACTTGCAAAATATAATTACCATCTTTCCAAATTAATTGGCTTGAATTAACATAGAATGAACTATTATAAGTGAGTGTATAATTCTTAGACCAACTAAGACCTCCATTTGAACTGTTTCTGAACCAGACCGTATCAATCTCTGTAAAATTTTTTATAACGATGGGAATTTCTGAACGATAAAATATGGATGCAGAGGGAGAGCGGATCTCAATATTGGGTAAGGCTTCAGCATTAGTTTTTACTAAATAGAATGTATAGGTAAAAAATCCACCCCATTCATACGTACCATTTATGAGGAATCCAGTATTGCGATCATAATATGCAGTTGAGTTCGTTGCTCCTAGATCAGTTAATCTCCAGCAATCATAACTTTTACCCCAAAGGGATATCACCTCTTGACTGGAAACATTCATCATAATATCCCCTACCGTAACTGCACTTGACACATAAACTGTGCTATTTAATTCAACATTTGTATGGATCCAGAATGGTTCATGTGAAGTATTCTCCCACCGAGGGTTATCACTATTTGATATAATTCGCGTTAAGTCATTCACAATTCGGTGATTGAGAGTTCCATTAAAATCCTCAGATATTGAATATTGAGTAGGGGAAATTAGCGTATAATTTTCTGAACCACTCCATATTGTTTGTGGTTGAAAAAGCGTCTTATATGTCCCATTCCAGAAAAAAAAAGTTTGATTTGCGATAGAACTCTTATAATTCAAAAGAGGTTGTGAATAATTAGTTTCTAAAAAGCTGTAGCTTGAAGGTAATTGATGAAAAAATTGAATGAAAAGTGGCGTTGTGATTAAAAATAATAAAACTGATAGTGATATAATTTTTAATTTCATATGCATGACCTATATCCTCCAATCATACTTATAATCCTTAGTAAAAAAAAAGGGGGAGTAATTATATTTATGGTCTTTATACTGTTATTTCTACAGCGATTAATGTTTTAATGTCGGTCAAAATTTGGTTCGAATCCACTCGGAAGACCTCTTGCATCTCAGGACACGTAACCCAGGGATTATTGAAGATTCCATTTCCCCAAGGCGCCTCGTTTTCGTCCGTTTTCAAGCCAGTTAATTTGGGTTTTATATCATGGAGTAGCTTATCGTAGGCATCCTCAAATTCGTTGGAAATAATCAAGTCTTTTAGTGCATTTAGTTTATTATTCATGGTTGCTTTTCGATTACTTTCAGGATCCTCCCAACATATTTCAGGAGAATCTTGAATTTTCGCGTTCAGTTGATCGATCTCCCAAATAACAAATTGTTTCATAAGCTCTAATGTTATTTCGAAGGCGCCCTCAGTTGAACTCGCCGATGCATCATTGGGTCGGTCGTTGTCCGCATCCCAGACTGTCACTTCTACATCGTGTATTCCCTCGTCCATGATCCAACTGTTGGTAAATACAAATGAATACAAATTGCCTGTCTGTGATTGATCGATAGGAGTGGTGATCTGCCCATCGATCTGGAATTCAAATAATCCAATACCGGATATGTCACTTGCAATGATAGAGATACCAATCGTAAACGGATCTACACTTATCTCGAGATTCGATATTTCTGGATCCATAGTATCGTCATCAACAATAATGACAGTATTAGAGTCCGTGGTAGATTCTTGGTCTGTGCTACCCCGGTCTAGGTCTGCGTTGCTGGCAGTCACCGTAATGGTGTGGGCTCCCAGCGAATTGGGAACTGCGTAGACACCCGCGGCGGTTCCTGCAGGGACTCCGTCAATCTCAACAGAGATTGAAGCGATACCGCTCTCCTGGTCTTCCACCGAGACGGTCCAATCCCCTGGCGCGCCGTCGGTGCCGTCCCCTGCATGTACTATCGATATTACTGGTGCTGTCGTGTCATCATCAACAATGGTAACACTATTAGAGTCTGTTGCGGCTTCTTGATCTATTACACCGCGATCCAAGTCCGCATTAACTGCTATAACTGTGATAGTATGCGAACCTAAGGAGTTCGGTACTTGATAATTCCCTGAAGACGTCCCGACTGGAATGCCATCGATTTCCACGGCAATTGAAGCGATGCTACTCTCTGGATCGACCGCCGAGATAGTCCAGAACCCTGGACTTCCGTCCGTGGCTTCTCCAGAATATTCAATACTGATAATCGGTCCCGTTATATCATCATCAATTATACCTACTGTTGTAAAAGCATATGTAGTCTCTTGATCAATGATTCCACGATCTAAATCTGCATTAGCGGCGGTTACTGTAATAGTGTGTAGTCCTATTGAATTTGGAACTGCATAAACCCCTGCCGTGGTTCCTGCGAGAACACCGTCAATCTCCACTGCGATTGAAGCAATACCGCTCTCAGGATCAGTAACTATAACTTCCCAGATCCCTGGGTTTCCGTCATTTGCTTCACCATTATAGGTTATCGTTATAAATGGGCCTGTTTCATCATCATCAGCTACTGTCACGGAATCAGATAAAATCGTTGTTTCTTGGTCTATGCTTCCACGATCTAAGTCTGCGTTGGTGGCAGTCACCGTAATGGTGTGGGGTCCCAGCGAATTGGGAACTGCGTAATTGCCTGCTGCGGTTCCTGCGGGGACACCGTCAATCTCAACAGTAATTGAAGCGATACCGCTCTCTGGGTCTTCCACCGAGACCATCCAATCCCCTGGTGCG
>JAEOSY010000177.1 GCA_016840125.1 Candidatus Helarchaeota archaeon
CATTTTAGTATTCCAGATAGAACCGCTCCAGAACTTGGGCCTACAAGTAAAGATGCTTCTGCTGCTAGCTTACGAGCCATTTGATTAGCTTCGTTTTCAGTGACTTGAAGAACTCCGGTGAGCTCATTTTTCCGCAGAATAGAAGGGATTTCTTTTACAGCATCCGTATTCTTCAATCCGGGAATTCGATCCGAAAATGTTGGTTCTATTCCAAAAACCTTCAGATCAGGATTTTTCTCACGCAGATACCTACTTACACCAATTATCGTCCCACCAGTACCTAAACCAGCAAAAACATAATCAACTTTTCCTTCTAATTGTTTCCATATTTCGGGACCAGTAGTTTGATAATGGGTCTTCCAATTCATATCATTATTGAATTGATCTAACATGTAATATTGGTTTGGAAACTGATTAGCCAAATCTCTTGCCCTCTGAATAGCTCCATCCATCCCTTTATCTCCTGGTGTCGTAATTATTCGTGCCTTGTAGGAACGTAGAATATCTAAACGCTCTTTACTTACTGAATCTGGTACCACCAAGGTAATATCAATACCAAGTAATCGTCCTACCCAGGCTAGACCAATTCCAGTATTCCCTGATGTGGGTTCAATGATACACCGTCCATTTAGTTCTCCAGATGCTTGTATTTCATCTAGCATATAAAGTGCAATTCGGTCTTTAATCGAACCACCAAAATTAAACATCTCTAGTTTTGCAAAAACTCTAATCTTGGGAAAGTTGGTTAATTCAGGGATATTGACTAATTCTATGAGAGGTGTGTGTCCCACGTAATGAAACGCCGGAGGATGGTTATGCCTCTTTAATGGGGGAGAATAGTTGTCGACAAAAATAGTCCGCTCCATATATCCGCACCATGATTACCTCATTTAGTACACATGAATAATTGTTCATATATTTCATGATACGGATAACGTAAATCAAGGGTGGAGAATTATATTATGAACATATAAAATTAACATCCTAGTTCTTTACAGAATCAATGATTTTTATCCTGTCCTGAGTTGAGAATTGATACTAGTATTTTAATAATCGGTTGAAAATATGAATTTCTACTAATAAAAGGAAATAGAGAGTGCAAATAATGAGCGAAAATTCTGGGGTTGAATCTGAGATCGAAATTAAAGAAAGTCGACTTCGTGTGCTTAAATTAAGAATATTAGGTATCGGAATAATCTTAGTGTTCATATCTGTTTGGTTTTCCCAATTTTTTGTACGATTGCGCTATCCACCTGAACTTAAACTACCAATTTTGCTTCGTCCGGAATGGACCTTTGATGAGAGTCGCGTAAAAACAATGCAATTTGTAGGGGATGTCGGAATTGTGATTGGATGGATCATCCTAATTATTGGGCTGATTTTAGTCCTTTACGGTTTTATAAATCAGTTACTCGATAAACGTATTAGAGAATCCCGGCGATTTGAGAAAAATCTCTGGGAAGCCTTGGTTGAGCATTTGAAATCGGATCCAAATTTTGTATTACTGGTCGTTGGATCAGTTATATTCGGAGTAATGTGGTTCTTTAATTTATTAACCTATCCAGGAACAGGCCCTCTTTATTTTCTACGAGAACCTTATTTACGGGAGTATTTTCCTGACGCTCCGCTTGAAGATTTGCCTGCTTTTTCCACTTATGGCGGATTTGCGGTCATTCAAGATACTGCTATCTTAATATTGTTTATTTATGTGATTTATGTTCGACTACGTCCCGGAAAACAATTTGGGGAAGACTTTGTAACTTTTGCATTGGCCCGAACTTGGTTTCTTATCGTTCTTATGAGTGTAAGTATTTTTCACGCTATTGGCCATTTACCGTTTGAGTTATATGGTCAGGGACAATGGGGAACTGGTTATGAAGATATTGGGGCATGGATTGCATTTGATAAAATTGCACATGCGCTTACAAGTGCTGCCATCACAATGTTGCTGGTCTATATTATAACCGATGAGTTTTCAAAATATGGAGCTGAGAGTACCGGATCAAAGATGTTTGGTTTAGTAATAGCCATTGCTCTCATGATCAGTCTTGGATTGGCCTGGGAAATATATGAATGGGTAGCAAATGCTGTGTTAGATCTCGGTCACTTCTTAGATGAGATTTTAGATGCTCCGAAGGATCTAGTATGGGATGCTATTGGTGCTGTCCTCGGTGCAGGTCTTGCATCACTGGATTTATTTATGCATAAGTCGGAGGATGTCACTGCGGAATGATTGCATTCTAGCATGTGAGATATTATGGATATGAAGTTACAAGCGCTTAAATTGAATATTATTGGTCTCTACCATTCAATGAAACTAGATAGAATATTGATCTTTGCTATCGTTATTGTAAGCATCTTATCAATTGGAAACGTCTTCAATAAGGCCTTTCTGGATTTTGAACCGTTACAATATTCCTTATTTTCATATGATAAAGTTCTTCATTTGTTGATGTCAATAATCATTGTTCGGATATTGTATTTAGTCATAATACAGATTGAACCCTATTATCAAGTTAAGCGTCCTCGTATGATAGCTTCGGTACTAACTCTCATACTATATGCATTAATTTGGGAACCATTTGAACTTTTGACGTTTATAGTTCAGAACTCTGACCTAGATCAAGTGAGACATGAATTGCTCGACGTTCCCCTTGATTGGTTGTA
>JAEOSY010000178.1 GCA_016840125.1 Candidatus Helarchaeota archaeon
AATGCAATCGAATTTAAATTCAATGAAGACTCGATTAAAGAACTGCCTGAATATCCAAAATTTGAATTTAAGATAGAATTGGATGATGACAAATGCATCCCATGTCGATATTGCGAACTGATCTGCCCCACGGATGCGATTAAAGCAGAAATAGAACTTCAGAAAAAAGATGATGTAGTTAAGTATCCTGGTAAGCCACGTGGTGTAATTCCAGAGGGACTTAAAGGGAGCATTGAAATCGATGAGAAAAAATGTGTCTATTGTATGTTGTGTAGCGATTTTTGTGATGCAATTGAGATCGATGAGGCAGAACCCCAACCAGACCGCCCGTATCCTGGGAAAAATCTGCGGATAAATGAAAAAAAGTGTGACTATTGTGAATTGTGTGTGAAGATCTGTCCGACTGAAGTATTCAAAATTACGTGTGATTCAGATGTAAAACGCACCATTAAAGACCCCAAAATTAAGGGCACTGCAAAGATTGAGGAAGACAAGTGTATTGCGTGTGGTTGGTGTGTGCTTTGTCCAGTTGAAGCTATTAAATTGGAGAAGTTTTTTGAGGGAAAAATTGTTTTACAGAATCTAGATAAGTGTGACCCAAGTGGATGCAAAGCATGTATAAAAATCTGTCCGTCCAATGCATGGTACCTCCCAAAAGACCCAAAAGAAAAGATTGCAGTAAATGAGGATTTGTGTCTTTATTGTGGGAGCTGTGAGCTTTCCTGTCCCTATAATTGTATTAAGGTGGAGCGAACTAAAGTTAGTTATCAGGGGGGCGATCTCACACAACCCTGGATAAATTCGTGGAAAGATGCTTTTGAAATCCTTTTAGGAAAAGAAATTTCAGAGAGACAAGTAAAGAGCATCCCCTTAGTAATTGAGAAAATTGAGCGGATTATTAAAGAAAAGAAAGAGATTCCCATTGTTCCTGAAGAGGCATACAGTGAATATTTAAAAAGATTATCAAAAATTAAGGATCTTTTGAAGAAAGTAAAAACGAGATATTGGGTCGAGGGAAGAACTAAAAAGAAACCTCGAAGTGGTTAATTATTACTCTTTTTTAAAAGCAGTTATTATGGGAATCGAGTAACCGCATTTAGGGCAGGTATTACCTGTTTTTAGAAGATTATGAGTAACACCAAAAATATTACGTTCAATCAATAATGCCTCACAGTCTGGGCAGTAGGTATTTTCGAGTTTGTGCTGGTGAACATTTCCGATATACACAAATTTTAATCCTTCATCGCATCCAATTTGATAGGCGTTCTCTAAAGTTTCCACGGGGGTTCGATAATTTGCCAATCCAATTTTGAGCGATTCGTAGGCAGGATGATACTGGTTACAGTGCCAGGGGGTGTTAGCACCTAACAGAGTTTTAATTTTTCTTGCGATCTCTCTCAAGAGGTTCTCTGAATCATTCTCTCGAGGAATGATGAGGGTAATTACTTCAATATGGGTACCCATTTGTTGGGCAGTTTGTAAATTGCGCCAGACAATATCTGAGTTTGCAGAGCAATATTGGTTATAAAAAGATTGATCTCCTTTCACATTTGCGCAAAAAGCACCACATCCCGCATTTATCAGTAACTTAAGTGCTTCTTCAGTCATGTACATATTAGTAACATAAGTATGATAGTATTGGGATGAGTTAATTAGTTTCATAACATCGAGAGCATACTCTAGTAATAATGTGGGTTCATTTAAACTAAAGCTCGTTCCTTCGGAGTTGTATTTGGTAAGTAAAGTCGAAAATTTCTCCAGTGAGAGGTAGCTTTTTGGATGATCAATGGGAGTAGTTTTACTTATTTCCCAGTTTTGGCAGAATGGACAAGAAAAATTACAACCCCAAGTACCAATAGTGAGAGCTTTTGTTCCAGGAAAAAAGTGGTAGAGGGGCTTTTTTTCGATAGGATTATTAGAGATTGAACTGATGTTCCCATACACCAAAGTATATAATTTATTCTTGAAATTAGTACGCGTCTTACAAAATCCTAATTTACCTTCGGAAATTACACAACGCCGCGCACAGGTTACACATCGAACAGTATCATCATCAATACTCTCGTAAAGCCGGGATTCCTTGATAAATGGACCTCGATTCAACTTATACCAACCGAATAGACCTAGTTTTGATGATTTGAAGTTAAGAAATGTAACCTAAAAATCGTACTTATTCTACTTGGCTCAGTGATTTAAAGTGGCGGATTATCTTTAATACTTCCCAGATTTTAACCTGATCCCCCTGAGTTAAGAGATCCCTTAAAAAAGCTGCAAAATTACCGCCCTCAACATATTTGCGAAATTCCTCTACTTCCCATATAATATTTTTCATTTCAGTACCTGGAGCAGAGGACGCCCACGAGCTTTTAGGAACAGGACGCATTTCTTCGGTTGCTGGAGCGGCTGTTTGTTGTTGTTGGAATTGGTCAGCAAATTGCTGGGGTTGTTGATAAGCTTCCTGTTGTGGTTGTTGATACTGCGGCTGGGCAGGAGCTGGGGCCATTGCGGGAGGGCCTGCTTCTGCAGGAGCGCCACCGACGACTTGGCTAAGCGCACGAGCGACATCCATGTATGCCACACCCGCTCCCCCATCAGGAGTAACATAAGCCAGAAGTATTCTGCTTCTTTCGCTTGATGCTACGATGTGACCTTGTCCTAGAATGTTGGTGGAAACCAGACGTTCAGGAGTGCATTGCAAAGTAGAGTATTTTATCCCTTGAACGACAACTGAAGGTGATTGCTGCCGCCAAGAGTTTAAGACGCCAATAACATCAGAAGAAATATCCCAATTTGAGGTTTGAAAAACCACATTGCCCTCAGGAGTAAGGAGGGTCGCAGCTGTAATCGTAGCATTACCTGTCATCAAATCGCGAATGATATAGTCTATGGCTGAAGTATCATCCTGCATTTTTTTACCTCATTGTTTTGGAACTTTCTTCAAGCAATTATATTCTCAATCACTTAAATTTGTTATCATCTTAATTGATTGCATTTTCACCCTAATAAAATAGGTTAGACATACTTCAAGAGGAAATGCAATAAAGTCCCATTCTTATTTCATTAGATCCTTAAATAGATATTTTCCATTCGAGGTAAGTTCTATCCGATTTTTATTTTTTGTAATACGAGACAGGTGAATTAATCCGGGAACTTCTAATTGCATCAAAGTCTGGGCTAATTTAGATTCGGATAGGTCCTGAAAATCTTTTTGTAAAAGGCGGAGCAATTCAGAGTCTAATATCACTCCTTTGTTACGGACCAATGCGTAGATGATCAGATTCTTAAGGGGGGTTGGACTCCATACGACACCTTTCATAGAATGACTCCTAGCGTTAAAAGTCGTCGAAAATTAAACAAAATTGATTGAAATTTTGCTAAAATTTCTCGTTATAAAAGTCAAGAATTATAAAGGATCTCTCCCTTAAAAAGAATTTGAATTAATCAATATGAGCTATTTAGAGGTATTGGAAATATTATTTTATTTTCAATGTGATGGCAAAACAGCCAACCAGTTCAAACAAACGAGGACATCAACTCCGTAAGATGACCCGAAAAAAGGTAGAAGTAGTAAAACATTTTATACGTTAATTTCATCCTAATCATCCTTTGATGTAGCCTCTTGAAGTTCTAGGCTCCATTTTTGATAAATTTGTGCAATTTCAAGCTTATTTAATGGTACAGCTATTTCCGATGCGCGCTAAAATGATTGCGCCGCTTTAAAATGTTCCTTTTAAAATTAAAAAATTTAAAATTATTAATTTAAAAAATTGTAATTTACCTCTAGAGGGGGAATTGGGGGTGGGATTTTTTTATTAATTTATAAAATGGGAAAGTTAATTCAATTTATTAAGAAAAAAGAGAAGATCTGATAAGATGTAATGTGTCAATTAGCCGTAATTTAACCGTAATGTGTTGCTCCACTGCCTTCTGTTGGAGGTCTTTTTAATTTCTTCATGCTCTTTTTATAGAAGGTTTTAACTTCTGGGAGGACTGAGGGGTGAATTCGTTTGATTGCCTCCTCGAAATGCCGGAGAAGTACCTTGTTTGCGGAGCGGTCTTCACGAAGAGCTAGGATAGCAGCTTCGTGGCAAGCGCCCTCAATATCACTTCCAGCAAAGTCGTTTGTTATTCTAGCGAGATGGTCAAGCTTAATATCGTCTGCGAGGGGCATCTCTTTTGTGTAGATCTCGAAAATTCGCAGCCGGGTATTTAAATCAGGAGCACCAACGTAAATGATACGATCGAATCGCCCAACGCGAAGTAGAGCCCGGTCAATAATGTCAGGGCGATTAGTTGCTGCAATTACAACGACATCTCGAAGGGCTTCGAGTCCATCCATTTCAGTTAGCAGTTGGCTAATTACGCGGGCAGTCACATTAGAATCATGTGTCATTCCACGTTCAGGGGCAATGGCATCGATTTCATCAAAGAAGACAATGGCGGGAGAAGCTTGTCTAGCTTTTCGAAATACTTCACGAACTGCTTTTTCCGATTCTCCAACCCATTTTGAGAGAATTGCGGGTCCTTTTATCGAAATGAAGTTTGCCTCGCTTTCTGTGGCGATGGCTTTTGCGAGAAGAGTTTTTCCACATCCAGGAGGACCGACTAGAAGTACGCCCTGCGGTGGAGTAATTGCCATTCTTTTAAAGCTCTCAGGGTCTTTCAGTGGCCATTCAACAGCTTCCCGTAGTTCTTGTTTAACTTCGTCTAACCCACCAACATCAGACCAATGGACATTGGGGATCTCAATAAGGACTTCGCGTATTGCAGATGGTTGGATTTCCTTCAAAGCAGAAAGGAAATCTTCCATGCGTACTTCAATTTGATCGAGCACTTCTGGGGGAATTTCCTCCTCTTCGATATTTATTTTTGGGAGGTACCGTCTCAGCGATTTCATGGCAGCTTCGCGCCCGAGGGCTGCAAGATCAGCCCCTACATACCCATGAGTAATGTCAGCCAGTGTTCCAAGCTCCACATCCTCAGTTAAAGGCATCCCACGGGAGTGTATCTGTAGAATTTCCTTTCGCCCATTTTTATCAGGCACCCCGATCTCGATCTCACGGTCAAATCGCCCCGGGCGGCGTAGTGCGGGGTCAAGGGCATTTGCCCTATTGGTTGCGCCAATAACCACAACTCTTCCACGTCCTTTCAGCCCGTCCATAAGGGCTAAGAGCTGGGCAACAACACGTCGTTCGACTTCACCCGTAACCTCTTCACGTTTCGGAGCGATAGCATCAAGTTCATCAATAAACACAATGCTTGGAGCTCTCTTCTCAGCATCATCAAAAATAGTGCGAAGCCGTTTCTCCGATTCGCCATAAAATTTGCTCATAATTTCTGGACCGTTAATCGGCTTGAAAAAAGCATCAGATTCGTTCGCAACAGCCTTCACAAGAAGGGTTTTTCCACATCCAGGAGGCCCTCGAAGTAAGACGCCTTTCGGGGGATCTATTCCCAACCTTTTGAAAAGCTCAGGATGTTTCAAAGGGAGTTCAACCATCTCACGTATTCGTTGAATTTCAGCTTTTAATCCACCAATATCTTCATAAGTGATGACTGGAATGCCCCCTGGGATGTCCTCTTTCGGATGCTCGCTCACCTTTAGGATAGTTAATTGTTTCACGACAACAATTCCTTTGGGTTTGGTAGCAATTATCTGAAAGGGCACTTCTCGGGCAATTCCAATGGGGATATAAATGACATCGCCTTGAGTTAAGGGATAATTTAGAAGTTTCCGTTTAATGAAACTTTCAACATAAGGGTCGCCGGAAGAAATTCGCACATTAGTGGGAGCAAGCGTAATTTCTCGGCCGGTTTTTTCGCGAGCTTTCAGAACCGTGACATGTTCGCCAATAGAAACACCAGCATTTTTTCGGAGGCGTCCATCCATTCGTATTATCTTTTGTAATTGATCCTCAGAATAAGCGGGCCAAACAATAGCTGCGGTGTTGCGATTTTTTCCTTTGATTTTTACGATATCACCCGTTCTAATATTCAATTTTTTAAAAGTATCGGAGTCCAATCGAATGATAGATCGTCCAACGTCCCGTTGTTTAGCTTCTGCGACCTTTACTTCCACTTGAACGTTCGATTCCTCATTACCATTATCTTCTTGCATTTTTATCAATCCCCAAAATGGTAGTAGTATATTCTGGCATTAATAGAAAGTAAACCACTTTTAAAGAGCTTTTCGAATAAAAATAAATATCTTGAAATAAGCAATTTTAAAAGAGGAAAGGATTCATTCCAAGTCAAATCGGAATAGGTTTTTAGGGTACATTGGTTTCAGTTTTCGGAGCTCTTTAATGATTTGGAGAAATTGAAGCGCGATGAGATTGTTTGTTTTTTCATATTTTTTAACAAAAAACTTGAGGATTCGCGTAATATTTTCCGGACTCCCGCCACAATCTAGAACAATTATACTTAATACTTCATGATTTTCATTTAGATGGATTTCGATGTTATATTTCTCCGGAGGATGCAGCATAATATCTTGGATAATGTCAGTAACTTCAGTACTCTCGTGCAGAATAAGATGAGCCATAGAGCCTCGCATTACAATTTTCATATGATAAAACCCGTCTTATCATAATCTTCCTTTAATATAGTCTAGCAAACAAAACTATTTAGGTTTTCGTTTTTTTGTCCCAAAGAAATAGAGACAATTCTTTATTTATTCCAGTAATTATTATTAAACATAAGATTAGCAGAAGAAGGATTGAGAATTATTGCCTGAAGAAGTTCAGACGGATGTGGCATGTATTGGTGGAGGACCTGCAAGTGCTTTTGCAGCGCTTGAAATTCTACGATCTCAGAAAATTAGTGTAGACATTTTTGAAGAGCATAAAAAAATTGGAATACCTGTCAATTGTGCAGGGTTAATTAGCATTGATGGGTTCAAAAAATTACGGATTAACGTTCCAGAGGAGTGCATTCAGCACAGAGTGAAAGGGTCGACATTTTATTCGCCATCAGGGCACTCAATCAGGGTAAGTAGGAAAGAGAATCAGGCATTAGTTATTGATAGAGCTAAATTTGATAGTTTTTTAATGAGTAAAGTAGAGAGTTTAAACGGAAAAGTCCATCTCAACACCAAAGTAAATTCAATAATTAAGGAAAATGAGACAGCCATCGGGTTGAGGGTGGGAAAAGATAGAACTGTAAAATGTAAAGTTGTGATTGACGGAGAGGGTGTGAGACCAAAATTTTTAAAGGTTATGGCATTATCTCCAACCAGACGGGAAAATTTAGTACCTGCCATTCAATATGATATGGATAATGTTCAAATGGATGATAATTATGTTGAAATATATATGGGGAGGAAGATAGCCCCAGGATTTTTTGCATATATAATACCAACATCGAATACATCTGCAAGAGTTGCGGTTGGGAGTAAATTCGGAACGACTATAGATTATCTAAAAAAATTTATTAACAAACACCCTATTGCATCAAAAAAATTGAAAAATGGTAGAGTTATAAAAAAAGGAGGCGGATTTGTTCATCTAGGAGGACCGATAAAGAAAAGTTATGCCGCAGGCTTTTTGGGAGTAGGGGATGTAGCAGGACATGTGAAGGCTACTACTGGGGGGGGAGTTGTTTTTGGAGGATTATGCGCCAAAATTGCTGGAAAGGTAGCAATAGAAGCAATTCAGAAGGACGACTTTTCTGAGAATTTCCTTAAGAAATATGAATTTAATTGGCATCGACACTATCTAAGAGAATTACAACTGATGAAATTGCTTCGATTTTTTCTAAATGCAATGCCTGATAAAATTATTGACGAACTTTTCCTCTCACTTAATAAGCAAAATATTACGGAATTAATAGAAGAAATGGGTGATATAGACATGCAAGGAGCGCTAATTAAACGAGTACTTTTCAGTCCACGTATTTTAAAAATTGGAATAGGGATTCTTACAGGACTTTTTTTCCATTAAAAATTTAAGTTCTCAATAGAAACTCTTAAAATAAGTCGTGGATTAAGTAATTAAAATCCAATATCTTACGAAAATAATCATCATCTTCACGAGGTAATGAATATGACGTCCATAGAAACACCAGTTTGCCAGTCATGTGGAAGAATTATGATACCTAGAGAGTTTGCCGTGAAATTTGCCTGTCCGAAGTGTGGGAATGTAACAATTTGGCGTTGCGAACGTTGTCGACAATTTGCACGTCCCTATATGTGCTCAAAATGCGATTTTGAGGGACCCTAAGAGATAAATTAGGAGGAATATTGATGGCAGATGTTGTA
>JAEOSY010000179.1 GCA_016840125.1 Candidatus Helarchaeota archaeon
ACAACCACGCCCCACCCGTAAGTTCGGTATCATCCCCGAACTCAAACGCCAATGAATCCTCTCCGTTAAATACAGCAGAACTCCCATCAGAACTACAAATAGCTGTATTTTTTCTACCCTGTTGGTCTGAACACAACCACAATCTGTCATTAGCCAGAAGGGGAAATTTATAAGCACCCAAATCGACTTGGGCAGGTATTCCCGTAACATGATAAATACGTACAGCGTCACCGTTGTTAATAGTTTTAGAAAAAGAAAACTTATAATAATAAAGTTTTACTTCATTATTGGTTGACTGGGTAAACTTATTTCTGTAATCTACCCTGTGTTTCTTTTTATTTGCCATATACGGTGTTAACTGCACACTAGCTACGGTCCTTGACGGATTAATTGCCTGCCTATATTCCGCTGCGGGAGGATTCCATGTCATAACTCCACTCTTTGCTAGACTAATATTTCCCGACATCGTACCATCATTAACCGTCCCAACAGTTGCCCAATCAGAACCATCCCAATATTTAATAGTAACAACCGTGCCCGCAGTTGTATTTTCCGTTCCATTTACAAGATAAAGACTAACACCAGACATCTTTTCCGTAAATCCACAAATAAACCACTGGGAACTTGTTAAACCGTCTATATTAACGGATGTGCCCGTATTAAGAGAGTCATATTCTTCCTCCCTAACATTTAAAGTCGCATCTGAATATAGGGTAGTGTACTTCTGGAATGAATCAATCAGGCGGGGCGCACCGTCCCATATATCCTGTATGGCCTGAAACGGTGTGGAAACCGTAACATGAGAAAGGGCTGGACTTCCGCTAGAGGCAGATACACTTATCTTATACCAATAAGCCAACACCCCTTCAACATATTTAAGTTTTGCTGTTGAAACAGTGGAAGTAAATGTGACACTACCAGTCTGTGCCAGACTTTTACCACCCGAACTTGTTCCATCAGACAAGCTCGAAACCCCCCCCCAAGCACCCCCGTCCCAATAAAATACCGCCATAGTACTTGTGGCTGTATTGGCGGTTGAAACTGTCAGTTTAAATCCATCTATAGGTCTTATCGCAGCAATATGAAACGCAATCTCCGTTGAACTCGTAGAATATGCTGCTGTTGGAGGATCAAAATCGGTCACATGCCGCGCGGAATTTGATAACCTAAGTTCTTCTAAATTCCACCACGCATATTCCGAACCATCATAACCAATCCACACATCCCCAGTATAATCTGCCGCCCGCGCATCGTCACTCGTATATGCTTTTAATGCACCATTGACAAAAATATACCAACTGTCCCCACTTTCAACCAGTTCCACATGAGCCATTGTTCCAACAGATATAACACCATCAACTGTTGCAAAATCTGTTGCACCATCAAATTGTTTTGCTCCGCCAGCTTTAATCCTAACGGTAACGGCACCATTCTCATCTATAAAAAACTTAAATGAATCATCATCATTTGTGGTTCTTTGATACCATATAGTTTGCTCATAGGCAGCACCAAGCCCGCGAAGATAAACCCAGCAGTCAATGGAAAATGTTCCACCAGAAAAATCAAAATTAGCATGGTCGGGTATATTAATATATTGAGAAAGATTATAGGACATCCTGATACTATGAGAATCAAATTTAGCCCTATCGGTTGCTGAGTCATATGGAGGGTCGGCATTTGCAACTGGAGTATGCGTTCCAATAGAATCAGTAACATTTTCATCAAAATGCAACAACATCTTCGCATTTGCGTCCTGTCCACTTGATCTTGCCGTGAGAACAGCCAAATTCCCCGAATCCGTTTTTGTGTTCCTCATCTCCTCCGTAAAGTCATAGCAAAAATCACCGTCACGATCAGAATTAATAAATCCAGCTATCTCCCGCTCTGCCCCACCCCAAATAAGCGATTCTTCTCCATTACAGTATGCCAGATCACCATCAGGAGCCAGACTAAACCGACCCGCACCCGCTGCATCCGTAGAGGGGCTATAGAGAGTGGTTGCACTAAAATTACCCGCACTGGGGATTGCGGTTGTGTTTTGCAGGATTCTTGATTCGGTTAATCCCGTGTTAAAAGCTTCTACGACAACATGAGATTCAGCAGGTTGATCCTTCTTGAAATGAATTGCGCTTCTAGGTTTAAAATAGGTGCCATTCATTATAGAAGAAGTTATCTTTGTCATCCCGCCAACACCCTTTATGCCCTTATTTGTATAGCGCATATTGGTTAGCTGTTGGAAATTTGGTCCGATCTTTGCCGGTGGCTCACTTGTAATCAGCTTGCCATCAAGAGGCACTTCGTATTTATGTAATTTCTTTTCCGCCATTATTGTCGCTTTTTAAGATTAACCTTAAATCCAGATGGTCGCTGTGCACGATTGAAACTATATGCCGCCCTTCCTACTGCCATTTCCCAAAACTGATACATAGCATCACCAAAATTCGGTTCCCTGTCTCGATATTTGTAAAGCCAGAAAGCGTATTTCACTAAAGCTTCTTTGTACTGATCCGAAAATCTGTAAATCCCATAAGAAGAATACACGGGATCTGGTTGCTGAATGTAGGGGACGTGCAGGGTATAATCGGCAGTGCTTGGAGGCGGGTCTAAATACAACTGGTAACGGGATTGCGGTTGAATTACATACGCATCGTCTGTATCCCAATCATTACCAGTTCCGCCAAACAGGGCAGTTACTAACACGGTGGTTGAAGTTTTTGACAGCACCACACCATCTGAACCATCAGTAGTGTTGTGAACGATTGCACCAGGATTAACATCAGAAAAATCGGCAGCCGTATCCGTGAGGGTGCATTCTCCCGCAGATGCGTCGCCCGCGCTTGTAGCAGTTCCAGTTACTTGGGTTTGATCGGCAACATCAATGATGGAAAAATGAGATGGTATAGCGACAGAAGTTGTGTTGTTATCGTAAAAAATATCCTCATAATCTTTCCATGTCAGAAAATAATAGTCACTATCATCGTACAACCTAATGTAATAATTGTTGTCTTTGTTCTTGGCATACAATCTCATAAAATTGGGATTGAGATCATATTCGTCATCATCTGCTACAGTAGTGATCTCCTGATATGTTTTTAAACACCCCGTTCTATCCACAAGTTGCTTGGCTGCCTCATATAAAAAATCATAAGAAGTGTAGTCATCCATCCAACCCGTGTCGCTGTCTTCGTCTAGCAGTTGCCCTAATCGTCTTAAAAGGTCTTTGCCATCCACTATTTAATTTCCTTGTATTTTGCGACAATTTCACTAACACCAATTAGCTGCTTCCCCAATTTACGAGTCTTCTTTTCAAGCTTCTTGATTTTAGACAACATTTTTTGCAATTCGAATTTGTCCATTAGTCTCTCACTTCCCTACCGTCCATAATCATCTTGGTTAAATCGTGTATAGATTGGTAGGCTTCGCTGTTTCCGTCCCTTCGCAAAGTTTCCGGGTTGGTCGGTTCTCCAAGTGCCTTGCCGAGAATCTGAAAGCATTTATTCGCCTGATCCCCACTGATTTTCCCGTGATCTGATTTTACACCAAGAGAAGATGCCAGTTCGGGGCTTATCTTTATGTGCTTCCCCTTCAGGCGCTTTAATTCGTCACGCGGATTAACAAGACCATCCTTGGCCTGCTTGCGGGTAGGCATGGAATCCTGTATTTGCTTTCTCAAACTTTGGTACGCCTTGTAACACCTGTCTTTTTCAGCATCGGAAAGATTGGGCTTACTTTGCTTTATCTGCTCTAATTTCGCTTTTTCCCTTTTTAATTCTTCCCGCATCATCGGAACCTGTTCTGCCGTTACCCTGTTGTTCGCCAATGATGTTTCCTTGCGATGGATTTCTTCTTCCATCGACTCGACCTGTGATTCAAGATACCACGCTGGCATATCCGATTTAATCCCGCCCTGATCGTTTAAATCAATCTCACCAAAAAACTGAATCTTGCTGCTTTCTTTCTTAGCTGGCATTTTGCCTCCTATTGCATCAGCGTGTTAGGGCTGACGCCAATTAGATTATCCATATTTTTTAATCATTTCCCGTGCTGTTAATTCATATCCATAGGCAAGACCATCTTCGGTTCTGCCTATCTCGCTATAATCACCATGAACGTAACACTTAACCCCCATTTGCTGTTCCGCCCTGCCAATCCAATAATCAACACCTGGCTTCTGTGTTGCATATTCTTTATGGGTTCTGAGATGAACCACACCATAAAGATTAATTTTGTCAACACCCTCCAACAAAGCAAGTGCAATCATGTAACAGACAGCGTTTGAAAAATAACCCGTTCTAAATCTTTGAACTACCCTTTCTATCGGATACCGAATATACGTTGTGTTTGAAATCGAATAAACCGAATAAACGGGAATGTTCAATGCTGTGGCGTAGGGTATTATTTGTCGGCGGCGTTCTATCTGCACCGGATTCATCTTGCCGTGTTCGTGCATGTCAAATCCGACATCAACCCTATGCCGAAGCATCGCAATGTTTACACCCCATGACTCATATTCTTTGGGAGCATCCTCTGCACCGATACCCCTACCAATTATGTTTATTATTCTTTTCCGTTCCATTTGTTGTGAAGTCTGGTGTCCACGTTTATCATTACTAAATGCTGTACGAGCATATCAGTATTGATATAAATTTTATAACCCGCTTCCTGTACTCTCTCGTTAAACCGAAAATCGCTACTAACCATTCTTGATGTTCCAGTTTCGTTCAATTCAAGATTAAACCACGGAGGTTCAATTTTTTCCAAAACTTCCCTTGCATAAAACATATTATTGTGTGCGTAGGGAACTTCTTGGACTCCCGTATTTTCTATCCCCAATATCGGAGGGGACATCAGCGGATACCTATTTTCACTATACATTAATGGCGGAAAGTTATTCCAACGCCATTTATTGTAAATCAAAGGACCAATTACCCTGTACTTCTCGGCAAGATGCAACATTACCCCAAGATAATTTACCGGATATTCCTGATCTATATCCATGAAAGTAAGAGTGTCACAATCACTCTTTAAGAACATATCAACAGCTTGGTTCAGCCTGACACACCCATATGGATGATCGAATCGTTTTCTTACAAAATCTTCAGATTTATCCATTTTGTCCCAACTCCAATGAAAGCGAGAGGGAACAAAATCCTGGCTATTCGGTACTGCTATAAATGGCTTTATCATTCCCCTACCCAAACCGATTACAATCATTTTTAGTAGGGGGGCAGGTTTCCCCGCCCCGTCCTGTTATGCGTCAGTGGAATCAGTACCAGGCCATTCAATACCTTTTTCGCTATCAGCGTTGACCACAAGAATCGGGTCAAACGTATGGCAATCACCTTCACTTATACACTCATCAATGTTCGCAGCGTCGTCGTTTAAAATACATTTAATATCGTGGATTTCGCCAGTTGCAGAACCGTCCAAAACAATACATAAATCTTCCGGTGCCTTGGTCTGGAGAATGCAATCATGAATGTGAACATTTAAACATTCATCGCCTTCATTAAAAATAACACCCTCCTGCCAATCCCCGTTGTAGGCATGAATGTTATAGATCTCGCAATCATCACACCCATTAAGATGTATGGCACAATGGGCGTCACCATCAGTGGTGTTTCGACCTCGAATTTTTAAATCATGCAAGATGTTTCTATTCGCATCTGCCCCGACACTGATAAGGTCGAGAGCTTCACAGGCAGACGCTTCAATAACCTCATTGTAGCGAAAAATATTACCGCTGCCTGTAATTTGGATCGGATCTGTTGCAGCGTCAATCCCGATGGAAAAACGCATATTTTCTAAAATGCACCCATCAGCAGAAAGAACAACCGCAGCCGCCGCCAAAGTTGTAATACTAATCAATGGTCGCCCGTCACCCTCACCCAGACCTGTGATCCTCACACCATCAATATCAATTGTAAGACCACCATCAGTTGTGACAGTTTCGGTATGTGACGGCAAAACATAAATAACATCACCCTTATCTGCGGTACATTTGCCAACTGCTAAATCTATAGTTGACAGGGGATGCAAAATGTCTAAACCAGAATTAC
>JAEOSY010000180.1 GCA_016840125.1 Candidatus Helarchaeota archaeon
GCACCTGACCGATCTCCGGATGCTGTATTTAGAGAGTGCGCAAATTAAGGAGATAAAGGGTCTTGAAAAGCTTACAAACCTCCGTGAACTCCACATGAGTGGGAATCGAGTTAACAAAATCGAAGGACTTGACAATTTAGAGCGTCTAATGGTACTGAACCTCGGAAGCAACGAAATCACAAACATAGGGGGGTTATCACATCTTAAAAACCTCCGAAAGCTATCTTTCTCTTGGAACCAAATTCAAGAGGTTAGGGGGTTAGAAAACTTGGTGAATCTGGTTGAACTCGGTCTCACGGGTAACCCTCTGAAGCCAGAGGACTCTGAGTACGCATTTCCGGAAACTCCAGACGATATGCAGAAATTGCGCGATTACTGCAGAGATAAAGCCACACTGGAGAATCGCTCATAGATATTGACCCACGTTTTCTAGTTCTCCAGTGCATAATTCATCCCATACTTGCTTTGTTCCACATACTCGAGGGAACCCTTATGGATCGCGTGGGCGGTTTCGAGAGACATTCCCAGCTCTATGAATTGGTAGGGTTTCTTGAGGGCGATCTGGAGGACGTTCCGAATTTTGGCATTATAGAGTATATCTTCAATGTTGGGATCCACGCCTTCGAGGAGAGATAGTAAATAGCGAATACTCTCAGGGTGATTACTGACTCTCAGGGCGATGGAGCCCAGACGACTACCAAGTGACCCCCGTGCACTATCGGCGGATAAAATTAAACCATGAAAAACATTTCTATTCTCATTCACACAATATTTAGGGTCCTAACCTAGAAATGAATGTTTATATTAGTGTCGAATCATTCAATTTGACTTTCTTAGAGAGTATAAAAATAGGTCTTTATTTTACTGCAAAATTGTTGCGGAGAGATTTTGTCGTTTTCTCGGACGGTTACGGACATGTTTTTCATTCCCCTTTCTAACGTTAAATATCATCAATGAAGATAATTTGTGTGGTGAATGCCCCTTGGTTTAAGAGAGCCTCGATTTCAGCTTCTCGCTTCATATATAAGGGTATTTCCTGAATCAACGCTAAAGCGATGGAATAGCAATCAGCCAGCGAAATGGGGTACTGACATTTCAATTTTGCAGCAACGTCCCTCAACTTTTTTTCTTCAAACAAAATAAACCTTCTTAGAAATTTAGTTACGGTTTTCTGAGCTTGATCAAATCCGCTATTTCGACATATAATATATAGCAGTTCAGTATGGACAAAGGGACTGATATAAAAATGTTCTAGGGACTCATTTTGAAGAACATGCTCTTTGAATTTTCGTCCTAACTCCGTTCCTTCGATATATTCAAGCAAAACCCCAGTATCAATCACGATTGAACCTTTTTTCGCGCTCATATTCAAGAGTCCTCAATTCCTTTAAATATTTTTTCCCTTCGCCTGGTTTTAGGATGCCAAAAAATTGGTCAATATCTTTTAAAAATTCCGCCTTATCAATTATTGGTTTTTCTGAGTCCAATAAAAATTGTATAGCCGCGTTATATGATACGCGTCGTCCCAATTGTTTCTCCATTTTATTAATAAGTTCAAATAATCGCTTTTGAACGGCTTCAGATATTTGAATGGTAGTGGTCATTTTACATTCACCTATAATAGTTATAGTATCTATGGTATTTATAGATGAGTATGATTGTGTTTATAAAAAATATCCAATCGCGAATTTTTAGATATTATGGCTCAGCACAAAACATATTTGAACTACGGACTAGATGAGACGACATTCTATCCAAAATCGAAAAGAAATCAAGCTTCTGCTTCATAGACATGAAACGGAGTGAAAAAATAGACATGTAGCTGTCTATTGTAAATCTTAAAAAAAATAAAAAAAAAATGCATCTTTGGAATTAATTGAATTTTAAATTATCTAGTTGATTATGCGGAGAGATGACCTCATCGCATTTAAAAAGTAAATATTTTAAATATTTAGTTAAAGATTCTAAATTTGGAGGTTATGGCTCGAATGACTGAGATTTACTATCCTCTCGAGAAAACAGGATTGCAAGGTGTCATCCCAGAGGCGGATGAAGTCCTGTATAGCACATTGTGTGAAGCAATCTTCCGTAGAACGAAAGGTACGGGAGCTGGACTAAAATCATGGAAGAAAAATTGGCAGACGCCAGTTGTGCTAACGTCGAGAGGTGTCGCCTATATAGAAAGGGTTGCCTACCAGTCGTATGATTTTGATGTGCGGGAAATACCTAGGACACCGGTATATATCCCATGGTACGGCGTGGAATGGGTCGCGCGGGGGCGGCTGCAGATCCGGGATACGGAGTTCAAACTGATCCGGACAGTTGAACTAGAGTCTGAGGAAGCGTTCAGCAGGCGTTTCCACGAGTTTGGCGGAAAGTTCAGACCCCTGGTGAAACAGGTGAAGGAAGCTGCAGGCGTTGCAAACAGACGGTTGAAGATTCTCTTATGGGGACTGGGCATCGGCGTACTTCTATTTTTCATTGGGTTCTTCGCGTTTCAATATCCCTTGGAATACCTCTTGAGCTCCTATTATTGGGGATCCGACTTCCTATGGTTTCTTATCTTTACGACTTTAGTTGGGCTGGGTATCTCTTGGATAGTTATTTCGAGACGCGCCTACAAAAGGGTCCAGAAGTACGAAGAATCGAAAGACCTGCCTGCAACCTTGGATTGGGATGAAATCAAAGATTAATTGGGCATATGTTATGAGGCGTAATCATTGAGACATCCAAATTTGAAAAAACTACTCATACTCCTCTTTTTTTGTTTCTTCTTCTATTCTAATCTACAAATCTATCGAAGCGGTAGTCCAGAAGGGGGGAAGGAAATCAGCAGCATTGGTAACATAGATGGATTGAACCCATTAGCGAGCTGGAATTTCTCTTCGATTATAATCGATGATTCGGGGTCTGGGGGAAATGGGACTTGGAGCTGGGTAGCGAATCAGACATGGTGCAGTGGGAATGGGACCGCAGGCAATCCGTATATTATTGAAAATATTACAGTAAATTCAGGGGAGTCCTATGGCATAAGAATCCTTGATTCAACTCAATATTTTGTGATTCAAAACTGCACGATTAAGAATGCACAAATTCATGGCATTTCACTCATACGGACAAGCAATGGTCGGCTCATAGACAACAAGTTATACGCGAATGTACGAGGAATCTTCCTCTACGAAGAGTGTCATGACAATTTGGTGCAGGGGAATACTCTAATTAACAACACATATGGGATTTTATTGGATGGAGGGAGTGGAGCCCCATGGGAATATAAAAATTCAAGGAATGTTATTGACCATAATTATCTTTCAGGAAATAATTATTCGTTACAACTTACCACATGGAATGAATATAGCAACATTACAAACAACCTTCTCCTAAATAACGGGTTCAACAACGAGGATGACTATGGGATTGAACTCGTATGGAGTAGAAACAATATCATTTTCAATAACACCATCACAAACCAGAAGGGCACTTGTATTTACATTAATTCCATCATTAATGGAGGGGACAACTCTATATTGAATAATCGATTGATGCATGGCGCATTTAATGGGATTCAAGTTGGTGAAAATGATACAATCATTTCTGGGAATTTTATCCAAAATCAGACTCAGAATGGATTAATAACTGGGTCGAATAATCTTGAGATCTTCGGCAACACGTTCAAAGATAATCCACAAATAGGGATTTCTATCAGCAGTCCAACTAGCCTTATCTATAACAACACATTTTTAAACAGCGGGGGAGATCATGCCGATTCCACATGGGGTGATATTATTGATTGGAATAACTCAGTTATCGGGAATTACTGGGATGATTATTCGGGCGGGGATCAAGATGATGACGGGATCGGTGATTACGCATACCGCGTCCCCAATAGATTTGGAATGGGGTGGGATTACCTCCCCCAATGGCGTGATGGTCCAACTATAAATGTGACTGAACCCATTCAGAACGAGATTTACCACATTACCCCACCCAACTTTACCATTGCAATCTCCGATCCCACGCTGGACACCCTCTGGTACTCCATTCACCTCGGGAATACATCCTATAGCAGGATTATTTCAAGTAATGGTACGGTAAACACCACCGATTGGGTCAACCTTGGGGACGGAAATGTTACTTTGGGGTTCTATGGGAATGACTCGCAGGGAAACGTCAACTACACCATTGTAAATATAATCAAGGATGCACTGCTCCCTAATATCACGATCCTATCCCCGAATAATACCGCAATATTTGGCAACCAGCCGCCAAGCTTTGAGGTAATCCTCGGAGGCGCAGATAATAGTAAGACATGGTACTCATTGTTTAATGGGACGCACTGGTCAGATAATGTTACATTCTCTGGATTGATAGATCAAATTAATCAGTCGCTTTGGGCGGATATCGGAAACGGCACGGTGACCGTGCGGTTCTCTGTAAATGACTCTGCAAATAACATTGTTTTTGATGAAGTTCAGCTGTTCAAGGATATCATTGAGCCAAATATAACCATTATCGGGGAATTAGCAAATGAAACCTTTGGTTTGCAAGCCCCGCAATTTAATCTTTCGATCTTTGAAGGGAATTTGGATGAGATTTGGTATACTCTTGATGGGGGCTTAACGAACTATAGTTGTTCAAGTTCAGGGCAGATCAACTCAACCTTATGGGAGAGCCTATCGGATGGCCCGATAACAATTCGATTTTATGCGAATGACACGGTAGGGAATATAAATTATTTAGAAATTACTATTGAGAAGCAAACCGAACAATCCCCTGGAGATGAGGATTATTTAATGGAGATAATATTACTCGCGACTCTCATTATCGGCGTAATTGCTGCGGCACTCACTTTCAGAAAAATCTTTAGAGGTGTCCCTCCATCGCCAGCAGAAAAACCGTCTTGGATTAGTACGGCTTTTGGTTACACCCCCGAACTCGAAAGGAAATTCTCTATACTCCGAGATCAACCACATAAATTCGCGAATGATGTGGAACTCCAGCATTTCCTCAGCAAACCCTTTACGATTCTACCTAGTGAGATTATTACCAAACTGGATCGGTTATCTTACTCAGACGAGGAGAAAATTGAGATCCTACAAACGCTCCTTATCCTTCCTCCTGAGCGCCGCCAACGCGTGCTTGCCAAAATAATTGAAAATCCCCCGCGGGAGGCTGCCTCGTAAATGTCCACGGGAAAGACACTCCCAGGCTACGAATCCCTTTCTGATCTGGAGGCAGCTCTCTATAACGTTTTGAAGGAAATTTTAGACAAAAATGTGATCTTCTACCTTAACTCAGAATTTTTCGGCCTGTGCTGCAGGAAGTTGCGAGCCCCTGAACTAGATGTTTATAGGGGACTTTACTCCTTGATCTACCAGAAGTTCATCGTCCCTGGGACTAGCCTCACCCGAGATAGAGTGTTAGAAAATTCTACAAGACAGCAAATTCTTGCTAGCATAGAAAAGTACCCGGGCATTCATATTCGGGGACTTTGTTCTGCATTAAACAAGCGAATCGGCGTCATTCTGGCGCACCTTGAGGTACTAGAGACTTTTGGGTTCATTCGGAACAAAAAATTCAGCTCGTTCAAACCCACCCTCCTCTTTCTCAAAGATTTTCCTGAAACTTATGATACCCTTTTCCTCGTCTTGAAGAACGCAAATGCGTGGCGGATACTTCAATTACTTTCCGCGCAACAATTGACTATGACAGAGCTGAGCTCGCGACTGGAACTCCACCACAGCACCATTCAGTACCATCTCGCCCGGTTGGAGCGCCTTGACCTCGTGTTCCGAATGGTGGGAGATCATAGTACCAAATTTACATTCAATAAGGCGAAATTGGAGTTCTTTACACGATTTTCTGAGTTATATTTGAAATAACAAGATTAATCTAACTTGAGATTTCATCGGTTGTCATTTTCTCGGTTGAAACTCGGGAAGATATTGGCGGTAGTATTTCTGTAGCATAAGTTTCTCAAAAAGGTAACTACTGAACGCGGCACTGATCATTACTACACTGATATAAAAGCCATAATTCACTAGCCAGTACTCACCATAGACCCAATACCAAGCAAACCCTGTAAATCCGGAGACCCAATCCAAACCGACATCCACAGGAGTGAGAAATTGCAGGAAGGAGAAAGCGGTGAAAATTATGAGAATGATTACCCCCACCTTAAAGAAAGAATTGGAATGAGAGTCAAATGGGTTGACGGATTTCCCACGATTTCTAAGGATCATGCCAGTACAATAGAAGAGTAATAGGAGAAAGCCGAGAAAGTAAAGAAGACCGAAGAGAGCCGGTTGAAGACCAGAAGAAAATAATTCGTGTAGGTATAAATTTTCAGGGGAAGAGTTAATAGAAATAGTATTTCCCCAACAATTCGTCCTTGTCCAATAACTCACCTTCGTAAACCATGGAAACATGAAGGATAGAACACCGAAAAGGACAGCAATAAGCGCAAAGCCATTGTAGGTCTCCCATAGGGTCCATAGTTTCTCCGAAAATGAAGTCATTTTATCCCCAACAAAATCGCTTCTTTATTAAAGATCTGACAATCACTCCTTTAAAAGGTAACGGGGGCAGTTTCTGAGCTGATTACTTAAATTAATATCGGGTGAGGAAAAGAGAGTCAAAAAACAAAAAAAATTAGAAGTGATGTTCTCTTTTTTTAAGTACATAGAACGCAACCGCTACAACCAGCGCCAAATTGACAAATAGCAAGTCAAAGGCAGGAATTCCGTCATCAGAAGGGGTGGGTGGTTCTTCTTCTTCTTCCACTGTGGGTCCTTGATACACTCCCGGATCTGGGTCAATGGCAGGGTAGGTTCCATCATATGTTGTGAAGTAGTAGGTATAATTTCCAGCTGTTAAGTTCGTAGTATAGTTATAGACACACCCATCTGTGTAATTTGTATCCAGTACGAGTTGTCCCATGTCATATGGTGTGGAATTAATATAAACACGGACGTAAGTCGGTTGATCATTATCTATATCGAGGTATTCAACGGTAAATGTGAACCAAGTAGTAGATTCGTTACCAGCTGAGGGGGAAACGGTTCCATTTGATAAGGATGGAGGTGCATTTAGGATAGTAGGTCCCGAACTCTCCCCGATTCGTAAGACGCGCTCTACATCGGAGCCATTACTTGCTTCAAAATGGTATTCGTGTGACCCATAGGAGAGTGAAGTAGAATAGATAAACTCTACCCCATCGGTGAAGTCAAAATCGCTCGAATTTCGGATGGACATGGGATTGGACGCCCCGTCAATGACGACGCGAATAAACGTGGGAGCAATATTTCCGAGGTCCGTATAGGTTATGGTAAAATTGAAATCACTTGTAATATTCCCGGTTAAAGGCGACAAACCGGCATTCGTTAAAATAGGATAGGGATGATAATCGTTACTATCATTATTATTCCCGGTCGACCCCCCGGTTTCGTAAATATCGGTGGAATAATTGTAGATTAAATTCCAATTTATTTGATTGTTATCAGAATTGGCTAAATACACTCCGTAATCCCCGGTATCATTGATGATGTTATAGGTCACATAGTTGTTTGAGGATTGATCAAAATAGATTCCTCGAGTCCCACCACCTACTAAATCAGTTAAATGATGGATTTTATTATTAATTATGCGATTAGTATAAGAAGTTTCGAGGTGTATTCCGTAATCACCCGTGTCGTTTAAGATATTTGAAGTCATATTACAATTTGAGGATTCATACAACCAGATCCCGCGAGAGATACCACCCATTCCGCCGCCTAGATCTCTTTGATTCCGTATGGTGTTGTTGTGCATGAGGATTCTATTGCAATTATAAATTAATATGCCATAGGCATTATCCATATCGTCATTCCAATTGTTCTCAAAGATATTATTGATTATTCGTTCGTCGTAGGAATAGTCAAGCTGGACACTACTATGCGTTGAATAAGTCCCAGTCACATGATTGTCAATGTAGGTATTGTTATTCGAGTAATATCCGTAAAGTCCCGCTTGAGAAGGAATACCCATTTGATCATACCAGAGATCTCCAAGATTGGTATTATTAATCACAGTATTGTTAGCAGAATATCGGATACCAACTCCAGTATTACAGCTGTTCATAGTATTATTTACTATTAGAGTATTGTTAGCGTTGTCCCATAACCAGATCCCTACCCCATAATGAGAGATATTGTTTTTAGAAACGGAATTACTCATGGAATTATTGAAGAAAAACCCTGCTAAATTAAAGATTCCAGTTAGAGTATTATTCGTTAATTTACCGTGTGTGACATTGTGAAGTTCTACGGTTGATTCCCAATCATTGCCCAGAAGCGTGCAATTTCGTATAGTGAAATACGCATCAGTATTTCTGATTTCAATTGCTGAGATCGTTAATGCAGAGACATCTATTGCTAAATCTTCGATAATATATGGATTGGAAAGGGTCCCATTTCCAGAGGTGGATTCATTCTGGAGATCCGCATTCCCATTAATTGAGATAGGTGCAGCTTTGATTTTCAATATTATGCCGGAGTCGCTTCTTACACTCGAATTTTCACTCTGAAACATTGGAATGGATGACAGCGAAGCCATGAAAAGGAGAAGAAAGAGGATAATACTTTTAGAATTTGGTTTTTTCATTATTTTTACCCATTTAAAAAATGTATAATAAAAAATCTCACTTGATTCATAAAAAACTATTTCTTACCCCTTTAGATTTTAATTTAATTGGAGGGGAATTTTCAAAAGAAAGAAATACTATTAAGAACTATATTGATTAACAGAAGCATCAATTCATGTGAAACTCATGGAATGGGAAGGTAATAACCGTAGCACATTTGGATTAATCTTGAAAATCGCGGTAGGTGCCGTTTGGATATTCATCAATGTTGTTATTTTTATTATTGCGCCATTTTTTATAGTCTCAATCCTGCTCGACTTCGGAGTTCCTCTAAACATGCCAATTGTGATGTGGGTATTCGTTTTAGGCGGGGTAATTGTTGGATTGGCAGTTATGATGGCGATTTTTAATTATGGAACGAAAAGGCGAGCGTATTCAGCCTTAGGCTATACGGGGGCATTAATTACTCTGCTGATTGTCCTCCTGACTCATTTAGGAGGAGATTCATTTGGGCAGATCAAAGCAACTATCCAAGAGATCACCCTCTATGCAGACATTAATTTCTTCTCAAATATTATAATAGGAACGGTGGTATTTTGGGGAATTATCTACGCGATTGAGCTGATTGCGGTAGTTTGGAAAGTGCATCGGGATTTCAAGCAAGCCTTTTACATTTTAAAATTCGGAACCGCGGTATGTGTTATCCTTTTTTTATTAACCGCATCGTTTTTCATGATTGTGATTTATTCGGCCACGCAAATTGGGGGGGGGATCGATGAACCCCCGATATATGATTATAATAACCAGGGGACCATCCTTAATCTAACGGATGATACCTTAGATATAACCTATAATTTTTCGGTAAATAACGGGGGATTTTTACCAATCTATGATGTTGGTTTCAGGCTGGATATGATTGTGAATCATACCACTAGCATAATTATGTTTCCGGGATTAAAAATTGGTTCGGCACAGAAATACATTCCTGAACTAGCAGCACAAACAATTTATGAAGGAAACTTGACTATAGCAATGGATTCAGCATACATTGCTTCCTTTCTCATTACGAGTACGACATTCCGGATTTATATTTATGTTGATACAACAGTCACTAATCTATTACCCGTTGCCATAAATATTACCTTTTATACGTCCTTTAACTAGCAGGGTTGATTTAGAGAGAGAACGAGAAAAAAGCTACAAAAAAATTTGTTTGACTAGCAGACAAAAAATAAATTAGAATAAAATTTAGAATTAAATGAATTGATTGTTTTGATGATTGTTTGGTTGATGTGATAAAATGAAGCAACATGAAATAACCGAACCTTCGGACTTACTGGATGAGAAAGGACATTTAATTCAGAAGGGTTGGGCCCGACAATTACTGTTAAAGTATGATAGAAAGAAAGTGAAAGGCATATTAAAGTCGTTCCGAATCAAGGAATGGGATTGTTATGAGGTAATGAACGATGAATATGGCATAAGCCTGATAATCGCCGATGTCGGGTATTTTGCAATGGCGACCGTATCATTTCAGGATTACAGAAAGAAGAAGAACTATAATGGGGCGAGTTTCAAATTATTATCTAGAGGATCTTTAAAAATGCCTCCCTCGGCGGATGAGGGCAATACTTATTTTTACGGAGGAACCGTACTTTCGAAGAATCGCATGTCATTCGTGCGAGATGGCGATAACGTCATATTAAAATTTGATTATCCAAATTTTCCGGAACTTAGTAAGGCGGGAGCAAAAGGGGAACTCACATTTTACAAGGATCCCAAGCACGATACTATGGTAAATGTTATTCCTTTTAAGAATCCGAGGCATTTCGTATATGTCCAAAAAGCAAATTGTATGCCCGTGAATGGGACGGTTACGATTGGGGATGAAGTTTACGAGTTCTCTGAGAAAAGGGGTCATTATGGATGCATTGACTGGACCCGGAGCGTCTTCCCATATAGAGTCAAATGGCATTGGGGCTCAGCCTCGGGGCTTTATAAAGGTAAACCATTCGGATTCAATCTGGACGCAGGATTAAAAGGATTTGGGGATGAATCTATCGCGACAAAGAATATGTTATTCTTAGATGGAGTGGGTCATAAACTGGAATTCGTTACATTTCATGTACCAGAGAATATCATGGATCCGTGGAAGTTCACCAGTAGTGACGGGCGATTTGAGATGGTCTTAAAACCGATGATGTATAATCTAAATAATATGAACTTCGGAATTTTGAAGACCGGCGGATTCAATGTGTATGGATATTATACAGGGGATGTGATCCTCGACGATGGGGAGAAACTGCACATTGACAAGCTCTTTGGGTTTGCCGAGGAATATGGGCATCGCTGGTAACTATTTCTTTTTGAAAATAGGATTCATTAGTATTGTTTCGGTATATATTTTTATATACCCGCGCCTTGATAGATATATACCCCCTAACTGATGAGAAGTGAAAAATATGATTTCAATAAAGGTTCCTGATGAATTAAAGGAAAAAATGAAGAAATTTTCCCATATTAATTGGTCAGAAATAGCAAGAAGTGCGATTTTAAGAAGAATTGAACACGAAGAGCTAATATCTAATACGGAAATCGATCAAAAATTATTAAATGAAGCAATTGCTGTTCAAGATCGGATTAGAAGTAAGACTTCAATTCCCAAAAAATGGTCTTCAACAGAGGAAATAAGAAAATGGCGGGAAAAAAGAAAGTAGAGCGAAAAAAAGCAATCGTTGTGGACGCGTCTGTTGTTACTCGATGGTACCTCAATGAGGAGTGGACTGAATATGCATTAGATTTGAGATCAGATTACCAAAATGGTAAATTGAGATTAGTAGCTCCATATCTAATTTATTATGAGGTGGGAAATGCACTTCGATTTTCAAGTGATCTAACCCAAGCGGATATTATTGAAGCTCTGACGGCTTTCTTAAAGACACAAATGAATATTATATATTTTGATGAAGAATTGATAGGAAAAATTACGGAAATTGCTTTTTTAAATAATATTACTATTTATGACAGTACTTATTGTGCGATTGCAGAGGAATATGGGTATAAATTAATTACAGGAGATGAAAAATTACGGAAAAAAGTAAATAAACCCTATTTCCTTTCACTTAAAAGTTATGAATTCAATAAAATTTAAGGGATTATTTTGCGGAACCAAGAAGTTGCCGACATTTTAAATGAAATCGCCGATCTGTTGGAGATACGGGGGGATATTCGTTGGAAGTTTTTAGCGTATCGGAAAGGTGCGAGGACCATTGAAGGTCTAACCGAAAATATCGCGGATATATTAGGAAAGCAAAAGTTGCCCGGAATTGGGAAAGCTCTTGAAGAAAAGATTAACGAATTAGTAACAACAGGAAAATTGGAATATTATGAAAAACTGAAGAGCTCCATTCCCAGAATTGTTATGGAAATGACCGCAATAGAGGGGATAGGGCCAAAAACCGCCAGTCTAATTCATCAAGCCATAAAAATTAAATCCTTGAAAGATCTTGAAAAAGCTGCAAAATCGCACAGAATTCAGAGGATCAAGGGTATTGGACCGAAGATGGAGAAAGCCATTATCAAAGGGCTTCAGAACTTAAAGAGACCGAAGCGTACTTTGCTAGGGGTCATGCTCCCAGTTGGAAAAAAAATAATCAATGAGTTGAAGCAATTAAATGAGGTAAAACAAGTCAGTCTTGCGGGATCCCTTCGTAGAAGAAGAGCAACGATTCGAGATATTGATATTCTAGTAACCTCAGAAAAGCCAGAAAAGGTCATGCAGCATTTCACGACACTAGATCTGGTGAAGAAGGTTGTGATGAAAGGATCGACTAAATCTACAGTCATTGTAAAGAAAGAAATTCAGGTGGATCTTCGGGTTGTTGAGGATGACAGTTACGGGGCAGCGCTCCAATATTTTACGGGTTCAAAGGAGCACAATGTCACACTCAGAACCATGGGTGTACAAACGGGATATAAATTGAATGAGTATGGGTTATTTCTTAAGGATTCTGAGGAAAGGGTTGCTGGCAAGACGGAAGAGGAAATTTATAAAGCGTTTGGGATGGTATGGATTCCGCCTGAGCTTCGGGAAGATCGTGGGGAGATAGTGGCAGCGCAACAGAATTCACTTCCAAAATTGGTGGGATTACCAGATATCCGAGGAGATCTCCACGTTCATACTAATTCCAGCGATGGGAGAAATACCCTCGAGGAGATGGTCCAAGCCGCGAAAAAGAGAGGTTATGAATATCTCGGTATCGCGGATCATGTAGGTTCTCTCCCCGTAGCCAAGGCAATTGATGAAAATACTTTGTTAAAGCAGATTTCAAAGGTTCGGAAAATTGATGCCGATGAAAAGGATATTCGAATTTTTGCAGGTGCAGAGGTAAATATTAAACTAGACGGAAGTTTGGATTTATCTGAAGATGCCTTGGGGCAATTGGACATTGTAATTTCTTCGATTCATTCAAAACTTCGTATGCCGAGGAAAGAGATCACGGAACGAGTTATAAATGCATTATCCAATGAATATTTAACGATTCTTGGACATCCAACAGGGCGACTACTGAATAAACGTC
Source organism: Candidatus Helarchaeota archaeon (assembly GCA_016840125.1). Next base: position 13,201 of record JAEOSY010000180.1, read on the forward strand.
CTTCATCGGATATAGATTTAATCAAAATGTTTGAAGCAGCGAAAAAGTATGGAAAAATCCTTGAAATTAATGCCTATCCCAACAGGTTAGATTTAAATGATGTGAATGCTCGGGCTGCAAACCAGCAGGGTATTCCTATCGCAATTGGCACGGATTCTCATTCCAATAAACAACTAGGATTCATGGAATTGGGGGTTTCGGTAGCGTGTCGGGGATGGTTGGAGAAAGAAGATATTCTAAACACGCTTTCAGTTGAAGAATTAGAGGAAAAATTAAAAATTGGATAGCTGTTATGAAAAATGGTTAAAATTTTGATTGGATGTGCAGGCTGGTCATATAAAGATTGGTTGGGAGTATTTTACCCTGAAAATTTGAAACCTAGACAGTTTTTATCGCATTATTCAAGGTTTTTTGATTACACGGAAGTGAATTCCACGTTTTATAATCTTCCCAATGAGGCTACAGTCCAAAAGTGGTTGAATGATGTCCCAGATGATTTTCAATTTACCATCAAAATCTGGCGAAACATCACTCATAAGAAGGGGGATGTGGACGGCGCCATCAGAGCCTTTTTTGCGCGATTTAAACAGCTCGAACCGAAGATCAAAGGGTATCTCTTACAATTCCCCCCTCAATTCAGATATACTGAAAAGCATCATGTGCAATTAAGACACATCCTTGATAAACTTAAAACCGAAAAGCCAGTTTTTATAGAGTTTCGTGATAACGCTTGGTTCGATCCAGAGCTGTTATCAACATTTATCGATGGGGAAAAGAGGATTTTGGTCACGAATTATAAGGAGGGGGTGAAATCAATTTACCTAGATAATCAAAGTGTATATTTTATTAGATTAATTGGTGACCGCGAGATATCTGAGTTTAATCGGATCCAACGTTCACAGGATAAGATACTTGAAGAGGTTAAACAGAAATTGAATAGTTGGGAACGCACCCCTGGAATTCGAGAAACCTTAGTCACATTTAATAACCACTTCAGGGGATTCTCACCCCAGGATGCGAATGAATTCAGAGCAGATATGGATATTCCATATCGCGACTTTACGACACAACTGAGAAAGGAGCGAAAGAAGCAACGTTCATTGACAGATTTTTAATTATGAAATGGTATTAAGCTCAAAATTATTGTTTTTCAGGCATTATTAAATCAATCCATTGAGACCAGAATGCAATAATAAGGTTAGCGGGGATGAGGTTAAGCAGAGAATACCCCCAGAGGTGGAAGAAGTATCCCAATACGAGACTCAACATTCCGTGAAGAAGAAAAGCATCAACCGCAGTTTGTCCCGAAGTTTTTATGACTTCTTTTTTGAAATCAGTGTAAGTTTTTGATTTTGTTATTTTTTGAAATCCAAAAATTCCCAAATGGACGGTAAAGGCAGCAAGGATCCCAATATAGACAAACATGAAGATTAAATTGATAATAAGTAGATAATCAGAAGTGGTTGCTAGGATAGGTTGGATAGTACAGATCGCGAAAATTTCTCCCACAAACCAGCTAATTGCTGCGATTATTATATATGAGATAATGCCATGATACTTTTTCAGTAGAGTCACTAGAACTGTAATGAAAATCATGATTAAAACAATGGCGGAAATAATTGCAATTGGATCTTGTAATAAATAATATAGGTTAAAGAAGTCATTAGGAAAGGTGGCGGGAAAGATCCCAAAAAGATATAAAAAAATAACTGTAATAACAACAATGGAGAATTTTATAGCCCCCGCTTGGAATTCAACGTCTACTTTTTTCCCCAGCAAGTGGGCATGGTAATAAAACCCCGTTCCAAAGATATATGTCATGATTCCAAACAAAATACTGAAAACCAAAAAGACAGGGATTGCATTGGGGATAGCTGCTATTAAACTCGAAACTTGGGGGTTGAATATGGTGAGATTCAAGATCAACAAGATACAAAAGGGGATTAATCCGAACATCAGAGCAGATTTTGTTGAAATAAAGCTATAGTAGAGAGATCGTGCAGGTCCCTTAGGAGAAATTATGTGGGAGTCAATATGCTTGGAGGATTCATTCAAGACAAGAAAGGAAATTGCCCAAATGAAGGCAGCGATTAATGAGGGTATTGTAAGGGTCAGTTCTAAACCCATAAATTGATAATTCGTGAGAGCGATCACAATAATAATAACTGTAAATAATAATACAATTCTTACTAAGCCTGGAATTCTTGAGAGTATTTTTTTTACCCTAAATTTAAAGACTAGAGATTCTTCGGTCATAATTCTTCCCCGCGATACGATAGAACTAGATATATTAATATTTTTTTATGACGATTATACATAGTAAGAGGTTGAAAATTTGTTGTGGATTGGTATTCTTGCTTGTATAATCGCAGATATTGGATGGATAATTAGTGCTTTTATAGTAAGCAGAGGGATAAAGGAAATAAAAGGGCATTATTCAAATGTTTTTAAAGAAAATGATTTGAATGGGATACAGATTGAGCTCATATTGAAATATCTAAGCGTAACTCTTCTGATAGGATTTGCAGCCTTGACAGCAATTCTAATTCCAATATTTTATTCTAATTTCCTGTCCTTTTCATGGTATATTATTCCTGCAGGAATTTTGTTATATGGTGCGGGAACAGCATTGTATTATTTCTGCAGTGTTGTTTATCTAAGAGCTGAAGTCGCTTCGCAATTTGCTAGGGTAAAGCCGCTCTTTGCCATCGTCTTTGGGATTTTTATCTTTAATGAAATATTTGCGTTACCAGATATAATATCGTTCATTTTAGTATGCGTTGGAATTTCTTTGTTCCTAATTATTACGATAAAGGGAAAGTTTGGTTTTCTAGGTTTGATACTAGGCGTACTCACAGCTTTAAGTTGGGCATTTGGGGAGGTTTTCATCAATTTAGCTTACGTAACTACCCCCGTAGGAGTTTATCAACCATATATTTTTACCTACCATGGAACCCTAATTGGGCTTATTTCAGTAGTTACGGTTTATTTAATATTATTTCTAAAAAATAGAGGTATTAAAACTGAGAGAAAATTAAATTTACAACCCAGAAATGGAGAAGGATGGACTATTTATAAATATTTTATCGCTCATGGAATATTAAGTATAGCTCTAGGTTATACAACAAATCATATTGGGATTTACATTCTTGGATTGGCAGGAGCCGCAATTATAACAAGTGTTTGGCCGATATTATCGTTGATTATAGGTTACAACTTATATTTTTCCTCCGATGATCAAGAAAAATACAAAGATAAAATTGTGTGGATTGTTATTACCGCAGTCATTTTACTAGCCGCATCAATTTTCTATGTTTTTTGATAGATGAGTGATTATGACAGGGATTTTTCGTAAATTCGAGAAATATTGTGAGAAATGCAAACAATACTTTGTATCAGATAAAATGGAAATAGAGAACTGTACTAGTTGTGGGGAATTATTAAAGAATGTTTTAATCTGTAAAACGTGCCAGCGCCGCTATACCGTTTATGAGGTTAAGGCGGGAGCTAAATGTTTAATGTGCAATATGCCTCTGAAATTGAAATATCTTATGTAAATGATTATTGAGGACTTTAAAAATGGCTAATAAATGGAAGGTAACTCCGGAGGAAGCTCAAGTGCTCATGGATCTGGAACGATTGATAGATCGAGATTTACCAAGAATTCGTAAGTTTGATGATGTTGAAATTGGGATTCAAGTTAAGAAACATAATGTAATCGGATTAGCACTATATAATGGGGAGTATGAATGTGCTCCATTAAAATTTCTACCGGAATCGTTTGGTAATTTAATCTATCTGAGAAAATTAAGTTTTTATCTTAATAATTTAACTTCCTTACCTGATTGTTTTGGTAAATTGCAATCCCTCCAAAATTTAAATGTTGGTTTTAATAACCTCAATACATTTCCATCCTCGTTTGGTAATTTGACAACCCTGCAATCACTCTATTCAATTTCAAATAACCTAGAAGATTTACCCCAATCGTTTGGGAACCTTAAAGCTCTTCAGAGCGTAAATTTGATGAAAAATAAAATCACAACGCTTCTAGATTCTTTTGGCGATTTATCCAACCTCAAAAAGTTGTATCTTGGTTCAAATCAACTCAAAGAACTCCCAGAGACCCTTGGGAAACTTAAATCGCTTCAAAGTCTTGATCTGTTTAATAATCAACTAACTCAACTCACGCAATCTATAGGTGATCAATCCAGTCTCGAAATATTAAATGTGGGTATAAATCAACTAACCGAAGTTCCAGATACTATAGGCAATCTAAAATCTCTTCAAAAATTAGAGTTATATGAAAACAACATTGGAACTCTTCCACACTCAATCCTAGAACTGACTGAATTGAAATATCTCGGTATAACTAAAAATCCAATAGACACAGACCATGAGATCTTGAAAAAATTAAGAAGAAAGGGTGTACAGGTGTCTTCTTAATAATTTTATTTGGGTGATATTAGAACTCATATAAATAGAAAGGGGAGTATCAGTGCGAACGCAATTACGGCGTAGAAAATGCAGAAGTAGCCAAACTGGATTTTATGAGCGAGTCTGAGAAGAAATTCCATCGTAAAGTACCCCACGATGAAACTAACGGCAATAACGACAACTATTGTAAGGGGATCTAAGAAGCCAAAAACGGAGTAATCTCCAAAAAGAATATCAACTGCAATTACTCCGAGCACTACGGGAACGGACATTAAAAAGCTTAATCGCAATGCAGTATTCTGCTCATAATTTTCGAAGAGGTTGGAAGAAACTGTCACACCGGACCGGGACATTCCGGGTAATACGGAGGTTCCCTGTACCAAACCCGTTATAATGCTATGTTTTGTTATGGTACCGGTTGAGACATCCTCAAGCGTATTCTGTCCGTATTTTTTCCTAGTTAGAAGTAGAATGATTCCCGTTATTAATAGGAATCCTGCGATGAGTATTGTTACGGTATCCCCAGTAGTAACCGCGAACAGATCTTGAACTAGAAAATACAGAGGTACCGCAACTATTGCCGTTGCGATTGTTGCAATGATAACCCAGTTCCTCATTTTTATATCAGTTTCAGTTACCTCCGGGGGCGGATTGGGTAGGCAGGCTTTAAAAATTTTGACGACATCGCTGCGGAGTCTCACTAGAACAGCAAGCATTGTTCCCAGATGCAGAAATATAGCTAGGCTAAAGGCTTCACCTGGAGAAAAGCCAAAAACGCTAGTGGCAATGACCATCGTCTGCCCTTCGGATGAAATCGGCAACCACTCCACGAGGCCTTGAAGAATAGCCATTACAATATATTCAAACACATTGATCCCGCGTATTCAATTATTAAATATCCTTTGAGATAAAGTAATAAAAAGGCTTTCGATAGGGTTAATTGGTCTATGAAAAACATTTTAATACGAGGAAAACCGAGGAGCGGCAAAAGCACACTCATTCAAAAACTAGTGGAAGTTTTAAAGGAGTCGGGAATGATCATTGGAGGAATTAGCACTCCTGAATTGAGGGAAGGAGGTAAACGAGTTGGTTTTGAAATTGTTGATATGATGAGTGGTGAAAGGGGTATATTAGCACATATAAATCAAAAAGAAGGTCCTCGTATATCGAAATATAGAGTTAATCTTGAAGATCTTATAAACATGGGAGTGCTTGGAATTAGGGGTGCTCTGGAGAGGAAAGCCGATTATATTATTATTGATGAAATTGGAAAGATGGAATTAGTCTCCAAGGAATTTCAGACCATTGTTTGGGAAGCCTTGAATCAACAAAAAGTTCTTGGTACCATCGGACAGATTTCACATCCCTTTGTATCCAAGATTTATGAACGGGATGATTTGCAAGTGATAGCTCTTTCAATTCAAAATAGAGATCAGATTTTCGAGCAGTTAAGTTCCTCCATCATCGAAAAAAATAAATAATGGTGAGGGTGAATTTGAATTAAATAGAGGTAAAAAATATGGAGCGGCAATTATTTTGTTCTCGGTGTAAAACCCGACTCACAGTTGTTAAGGTTACTCCAAAAAGAACGAACTTACTTATTGCGATGAGATGTATAAAATGCAGAATAGATCCCGCAATTGAAGTTCCAGATAAATTCAATGATTTAGGGCAGTTTAATCAAGCCATTAATGCGGTAAATGGTTATAAAGCAACAGTATTGCAGCATATTCAAAAAATTGACCAGAAAATCAACCTTATACTGACAACTCTTGAGGGGAGTGGGTCCGAATCTGAGGAGATCTTAATGCCACCAGAACAATTTCCGACTTACAGTTTTTATGCACCCAAAGGTAGTCCTTATATGTCGGCGTCGCCTGGATCGTGCAAACATTTTTCGCAGAACGCTGAAATTGCGAAAGAAAATGCCTTTAAGCAAGTAGAATACGTTGAAATCATGTCAAGTACATTAGATAAAATGAAACAGGATGTCGAGAAATATAGTTCTATGAGTTCTGCAAAAAGCTATTTCAAGCAGAAAACTTCATTGGTTAAAAGCGAAGCTCAAGCAGTACTTGTTGAACTGAATACAATTCTGAGTGAGATCAACCAATTCCAAGAAAATTTTCTGGTATGTGTGCAAAATAATGTGGAATATATTGTAAGTTAATCGATGAGCCGTTCTTTTTTTCAGTGATTTGCAGTGACTAGAGAACTTTTCGGCTTTTTTCCTCTGCTATTATTGTAGTGCTAATCGTGGATTAGGTTAGTATGACCTTCCGGACACGTCCCATAGGTGCAATCATAGAACCCGTCATCCCATTCTTCGCGAGTGTCATAATGGCGATTGCAGTAGATCTTATCACATTTTGGACAGTAGGCATCGATTCCTTCCTCGAAAATAATCGAACTGTTCTTGAGATGCGTATGAATTTGAGCGATATTCTCCTGGTCTAGCCACGCAAAGATCTTTTTCGCGGTTGAAATATGAAGACCGCCGCCATGGACAATGCCAACGCAAGCAAAGTATTCTTTCTTTGTAGATTCAGAAATGCCAAGTATAAATGAAACAGCAATTTCTCCACAGACGGAGCAGGGTAGATGGTATTCGGTGTCACTAACTTTGATCACCCTTTGAGTTGGCGGTTTCAATTCTTCTTCTGGTTTCAACTGTTCTAACTCGGTATTAATGGCATCCCAGCATTCTGTAAAGACCTCCTGTAGGCGTGAATCGATAATCCGACCCAATCGTCCCAAGCCCCTTAATTCGCTGGAGCACTGCGCACATCGACTTTTTGCGTTTGCTAAATAGGCGTCACAAGTTGTAATATATTTCTCCTTGCCTTCTGAGGCAGCCCGCAGCATTTCCCACGCAGAAACAATATTATAATAGACTTCTTTCGCGTCTGTAATCCAAGCACTATCATATTCTTCTGTTTCATCTTTTAAAAAGTCAATTATTCTGTCCTTGATATCTTCCAGCTTCTGTATAGAATCTCTGATTCTCCAAATCCGTTCTGCTCTAAGTTTGTCCCCACTACTTTTTTTCGTTTTTTTTTTCATTAATCCATAAAGATGGAGAAAATCATGGTATATAAACTAAAGCAGCTCAGTATAGAGCGGACAGAGGGGAATATTTTTTGCATCGCACCGAAAGTCGAGGCCATCCCGATAATAAACGGGGCATCCACCAGTACATGAAGTAGTGTATTGACATTTTATGCATGAGTCAGCCCGTTGAACCGCCTCTACCATGGATTTGGGATCGAATTTGCTCCATATTTCATGTAGACTATTTAGTTTGAAATTCCCCAACCGAAACTCAGGGTTACGGAGATACAGGATGCAAGGATAGACGTCGCCATTCGCGTCGATAGCACAATTCGATTTTGTGTAGAGAGAACATGGTATTACAGGGGGGCGTTGAAAGTAAAGGGGATAGGTTGTTTTTGGGATCATACTTCGTTCAAAATGGAAATGTATCGGGAGGTTAGAATTCAAAATGTAATCTTTTAAAGTTTGAAGCAATACGTTCCATTCAGGATTTGACATTTGATATTCCGTTCTTTGCGTTCCGCGTCCCAAAGGCGAAAAATAGATGATAAAAAAAGTCCGAAAACCCATTTCAACCAATGTTTTCATCCAAGAAAAATAGGTTTCAGAGTTCAATTTTGTTACACAGGTTATAATGCCTATATTGAGGTTCAGTTTCAGACCAGTTTTGAGTGCTTGGAACGCTTGTTCATAACTTCCTTCCCTTTGACAAAATGAATCATGGAATTCCTTTGGACCATGGAGGGTAATCCCTAAAAAGGGGTTGAACTTCTTGATCCAGTCGAAATCGTTCTGTTCAATATGGGAACCATTTGTTGCTAAACTTAACATGAGATTTAAATCATAGGCATACTCGAAAATTTCTTGGAGATCGTCTCGTAAGAAGGGTTCGCCCCCAAACACGTGTAAATTTCGTGCTCCTAATTCAGTACCTTCGGTGAGGAGGTCTAGCACTTGTTGGGTGGATAACTCCTCCATGACGTTTCCAGGATTCACATAACAATGCGAACAGTGTTGGTTGCACTTATCCGTAATGCAAAGATCTATACTAAACACACTTTAATTTTCAAAACTAGTCAAGTTAAATTTTTTTTCTATAAATTCAATTCAACTGACTTAAATTTGAGCACCTCCAAGAATAAAATAGAGCTAGTTTATGAGGAATTATCATGAAACAACGAAATTTTATTTTAGGGCTCTTAGGTCTCGTTTTTTTATCAATGCTTTTCAATCCCAGCTTTATAGCAATAGGCAACGGGCCTGTTCAGTATGGAACGTTACCAATGACTGACGCTGAAGATGATGTTAAGAAGTACAATGCCTCTCTAGATGTGACTGGGGATTTCTATGATGAGATTGATATTTAAAAACTCTATAGGAACAACACGGATCTGGTCTTCGAATGCTATGGGGACATCAATAATACTGCTGGTTTTAAATATTATGTTACGATTAACAATGGTTCAGCCTGGGTATATACTTTAATCGCCGGTAATCTGGGTCCCTCATCGGTGGAATTGAGTTATGTTAATGGTACTCATGCCCTTTACTGGAATGGCACAGCATGGGCTCCAACAGTGTACTTTACTCTTCCATTTGAAACAAGTAATGGATCGCTAATTTTTAAAGATATTTTCAATGTGATAACCGGAATTGACGGTTGTAGGGCAAGTACACTGTATTACGATGGCACGTATTCTTATAAAGATGAAGCTGAGGGAAGCCCCGAGGAAGTTCCAGGATTTCCATGGCTACTGATAGGTTTCAGTCTTGTGGTAGTGCTAGGGATTGCTTTTCTTAAAAGGAAATATATTCTACCCTAATTTCCTCTTTTTTGAAGTGTTGTGTTGATAAAAAAGATAGGAGGAGACACTTAAGGTGTGAGATCGCAAGATCAATACTAAACACAGAAGATATTATGGAAAAAGACAATAAAATTCTTATTTTCTATTTAAAGTAAATCGCATATCTTTTACTAATGTTGGAGATCCGATTGGAGCAAGGCGTTGGTTTTTCACTAGCGGATTTTTTCGCCTCTTGGAGTCCATAAAAAGAAGCATGTTCTCAAACATGCGCTCCAATAGCTCCCGGTAGACCTTCCGATCGTAGGGGCGATCAGTTCGGTCAAGCAGTTGTGCAACGAGGACCCGATCTTGGGGACGTTTCGATTTGGCATTGGTGATGATGTACTGCACCTTTTGCCCAGGTTGGAGTTCCATACCTAAGCGTTTGCGTTGCCAAGCCGCAATAGCTTTCCGAGAATGGTTCTTGTATTCTTCGGGAAGACGGGACAGCCGCATGGTGATGAGTAAATCGGCGGGATCCACATTCCATTGCATCACGTCTTCAATGTAACGCCGCAAGATTTTATACGCTTTCGGGAGCCGCTTCTGAAATTGCCACCAGTCGTTCGCTTTCGCTAAGCACCCCAAAATTTCATCCTGTGCCTTTTTGATTAGGAGGGGGGTGTCATGCCGTCGCAGTTCTAAGCCGCGCACCTTAGGGCGCAATCTAAGTTTAATGAGATATCTAATAGGAAGGAGTTAAGTATTTATAATTTCCTTCATTTATAGTGGCAGAAAAAAGGGAAAGAGAAAAATGACGACTATTCCAGTAGAAAAAGAATTTCTAATAGACTTAATTGATTCAAAATTAAGAGTCTTACAAAATGAGATACAAGCAATTCTGAATAAGTGGAAATACACTTCTATAGAAAAGTTTCTTTCAGATGCTCGAGATGGGACATTAGAAGAGGCGGAAGATGATGCGATATGTATGCGTAATCTTACAGATAAGAGGGAAGAATTATTTCAATTAAAATACAAATGGACTAGCCAGTCATGAAGGCGATTGAAAAATTACAAATCGCAAAAGAAGTATTGGAAAAGAATCTTAAACTAAAAATAATGGATTTAACATTAAACAGTAATTTAGAGCGCCTAAGAATAACTCTGAAGGATGCAACTATTATTTTTATCCAATATAATAATTACAACGAATATAGCTACTCAGTAATCTTTTCTAACTCGGAATTAGATCGGATTCGATTTGATAATTATGATAAAGGTTGGGATGTAAATTCAAAACCACATCATTATCACCCTCGAAAGGAAAAGATTGGAAAAAACAGTCCGATGATTGGAAATCCACAGAAAGACATGGTCATATTATCTGAAATGATTGAGTTTGCCAAATTTTAGAATTTTGCCTAAAAATAAGAAATAAGGACGCAGTGCAGATCCCCTCGAGTGATTCCCCCCCCAAGGGAGATCTAGAACCTGTTGAGTGGATAACTCCTCCATGGTGTTACCAGGATTCACGTAACAATGCGGACAGTGTTGATTGCACCTATCAGTAATGCAAAGATCTAGACTATACACACTTAATTTTCAAAACTCATGAAGTTAAATTAATTATGGTAAGTAAACTTGAGCTTTACCAACAGCTATTCTTTTGTTTTTTTGATTATCTGCATAGACCTTTAAATCCACAAAACTCAATCCTTTTTTTCGCGGGTGTTTTGCGACTATTTTTCCTCCACATGTAGCAGTATCTCCAGAGAATAGCGGCCAGGTAAGTTTTATATCGATTGATTTGAGTTTACCCCCAGCTTTATAGCACCAGTTAGTAATTACTTGCGTCAAAAGTGAAATTGTTAATTGCCCATGTCCAATTGTTTTACCCACCATGAAAAGACCAACCTTTTTTGCCCAAACGGGGTCCATATGAATTGGATTGAAATCGAGAGATCCGCACCCAAACATGGAAATAACTTCTTGGGAAATTTCTCTGGTTATAGGAGGTAGTTCATAGTCCAATTCTATATCTTCAAATTTTATGCTCTCAGTCATTGAATTACATCCCTCTATTTTTTTACTCCGTCAATTTTATGTTCCTCTTCACCTTTAGAGAATGGTAGGATTAGAGTCCCCCACCACTTCGCAACAAGCTCTCCCCGTTGATTTATTAATTCAGAATAATAGGTAAGGTAACGTTTTCCCCGTTTTATATATTTATCATATGCTTCCGATCTAATTTTTATTTCGTCTCCTTCTCGGATAGGCTCATAGAATTCTATTTTTTGACCGGGATTTATGGCTCCAGGAGTTCTTATCCAACTTCCCGACCCAGTTCCGGCAATCCAAAAAACCACAGGTGTTATGAACATAGGAGGCGCAACTAATCCTAATCCTTCTTCATCCTTAAAAACTGGATTCTCTTCCATAGTACAATCCACATAGGAATCGATATCCTCCCTTTTCACCTTAAATGTTCTTTCTCCGAAACCTTCTGTTCCAATCACGATATCTTCCCATTTTTCGTATTTTGATTGATCAACAAAAAAATCAAACTGAAATCCTTTCTGTTTCTCAGTTTTTTGATACTTTTCAATTAATTCTCTTGCCTTATCAGACAGTTTGACCATGATCTTACGTCCTCACGATTTATCTAAAAGATCTATACTATACACAGATGGTACTATCAAAAACGGGCAATTAAAGTTTATTTTCGATTTAAAGTATATCTCATATCTTTCACCAATGACGGAGAACCGATCTGAGTCAAGCGCTTGTTTTTTACAAGCGGATTCTTGCCCCTCTTCGAGTCCATAAAAAGAAGCATGTTCTCAAACATACGTTCTAATAGTTCACGGTACGCCTTCCGGTCGTAGGGGCGATTTATTCGGTCAAGGAGCTGTGCAACAAGGACGCGCTCTTGGGGGCGTTTCGATTTGGCGTTGGTGATGATGTACTGCACCTTTTGCCCAGGTTGGAGTTCCATACCTAGACGTTTGCATTGCCAAGCCGCAATCGCTTGCCGAGAGTGGTTCTTATATTCCTCAGGAAGGCGAGACAGCCGCATGGTGATGAGTAGGTCGGTGGGGTCCACATCCCATTGCATCACGCCTTCAATGTACCGCCGTAAGATTTTATACGCTTTCGGGAGCCGCTTCTGAAATTGCCACCAGTCGTTCGCTTTCGCCAAGCACCCTAAAATTTCATCCTGTGCCTTTTTGATTAGGAGGGGGGTGTCATGTCGCCGTAACTCCAACCCACGTACCTTGATCTTACCGTTTCGAAAAACCCCATAGTAGTGGGTGAGCGCGCCCACATTCGGGGAGGCTTTCGTAGGGAGAAACACAACCCATTTGTAGATGCCCTTGTGTGCCATCTCGATATCGGTGGCATCCGTAACAGCGTCACAGAAGTTTTCATAGGTCTCATCCTCCGAGGATCCTTTTAACCAGAGGGAATCGACGATCCCATGAATGATTTCAAGGTTAAAGTCCTCTGAAATTTGAGCTGCTTCTAATAAGATTTGCCGTGCCCAAGCAGTCACCGATTCGTGCGCTTCAATACGTCCAAAACGCGAGTTCCTGTATCCTGTATATCCGAAACAATTGTGGGAGAAGATACCCCCAGCTCCAGCTGCAAAACCAGGATACATATTTGCAACTTCAAAACAATAGACATATTCAGATTCTGAGGGGATTCGAATAATCTCGGTAACTCTAACGAAACCAAGGTGCCCATTAGTAAGATTTCTAATTTGATTGAGTTGTTTAAAATCAGCCTTCTCCAGTTTTTCCTCTTTTTTTAGAATTTGCTGAATTTTAGTTTGAAAAACTTCTCTTGAAGTTCGTATTTTATCTGTAATCCGTGGATTTCTTGTAGTGCGAGTTTTTCGAGCGAGAGCAAGTAGCTTTGATTCTTCTACGGGTAAATCCTTTGCTGTAGCACGATCTCCACGTGCTTGTAATCTAGAGCGAATTTTCGTATCATCAACGTCTTTAATATAACCACAGTTTAGTAGAACAGATAGAGCATCTGTTCCAGAGAAATTTAACTCGTACATTGAATTAGCATTTTGGGGATTACTAATTTGGAGAGTAGCGTAAAGACCAATACGTGTTGCAAGATAACTTAATTCCTGGATAAATTCATAATTACTACTTACTACTTTCACTATTTTTCGGTTGGGATGAACGCTTCCGTCGCTCGCAATGATCCCTCCCAAAAATCCTAACACGGATTCTTCTGAACCATTGAGAATTAATGAAGGCACGTGCAGTTTTCCTTGGGCACTTGTAGGACCTACCCCGAAACCCTTTGTAAGGACTTGAAAGAGCGTCGATGCATTGATTTGTAGGGTAAACATCCTCGTATGGGGCTCTTTTCGTTTAGATATTTTAAGATCAAATCGCTCTAGTACGAATTTCTCAAACCATTTGATTAAATCTGTATCAGCAGAGTTTACTGATAAACGTATGTATCGGGGGTGAGCGCTTCCATCACCAATGAAATAGCCAATAAAGAAGCCTAAATCTCCATCAACGTCATAATCTGCAGGAAGCCAATGTATTTCTCCACCGCCTCGGCGTCCATATCCAATTTCTAAGCTTTTCCATTCTGAATGAGGGATTTTAAGAAGAGAAAAATAGCGGAGAGGAATATAATTATTGTAAAACCAATTTCTAAATGATTGTTCATAGTGATATCGCTTCATTAAACTCCTTATTTCTCGTTTTTTTGCGATAATGTAGCGTGCAAGATCAGGTCCGCGAACGCGCCACCTATCCAAGTCATCCTCAGCAGAGATTTCTAAAAGTCGTGATAGAATATTGACATGAGTTTGGGGAGATATGTGAGGCATTTTTAGCAGGAAAGGAATAAAATCGCCGCTTTGAAGTTCAATTGCACTTTTTTGTGTTAGAACGCCATTGGAAAGAATATAACAGACATGATCACCAGTTACGGTAAACTCCCGCCCTGTTTCTAACTTAATTCGGTATAAATTGGGGGGACTTTTCAATCGAAAAGCTTTTTTAAGAGGATTAAAAACTGCTTTCAAATTCTCATTGATGCCAACAACAGCAGTGTCTTCCAGATCTTCGTCATTAGATATTAAATCATCAATAAAAGTCCCTATCTTGACGAGATTCAATCGCCCTGCTTTGTAGATCGGAAGGAGCGTATTTGGATCAAAACACGTTACAAGAATCCATTTCAGGGCTTTTTCCATGCTGGAGTAGCGTTCCTTGTCGGGTCCCTGCTTGGCGAGCTTCTTGTAGGCCTTTCGCTTCGTCAGAACGCGCTTCAGCGCCTGGGGAACAAGACCTTTCCTTTTATTGCAGACGTTATACCCTAGACCCGGGACTTCAAGAGGGGAATCTTGACATGAACACAGCACCGTTTCAGGAGAGATATTGCGGGTAAGCATAATCGTGGGGTACATGGACGAAAAGTCGCACTCAGCCACATTTTCATAGAAGCCAACAATGGGGGAGTAGATAAACCCCCCTCGATCGCTGGCAAGTATTTCCTGTCCCGATTTAAAATATTCGGCGGTATTCGTCTTGCTTTGTGGAATTAAGATGCCCATCTGGTGGGCCTTATGAAATTGCATGGAGGTCATTGCCTGCCCAATCGTGATTCTAGAGACCTTTTGAAGTGGGGTGAGTGTTACCCGAGCAACTTCGATCATTCCGGGTAGTCCCTGAAAAGTGAAGGCGTGAGAGCCGCTTCCGGCATCAATATGGAGGCGTCCGCGGAGATAGAACTGGCGAGAGGGACGGTAGTATATGACGCCGTAGGAGAAGTAGGAGCCTGATCCCTTGAATTCCCGAAGGCACTTGTGAAGAGGAAACCCATCGCGAGAGAGGGTGAGTTTGTTCAATAACCCATATTTTGAAGCCCGAGCAATCAGATACGGAAACATAAAGTTGTCTCCATTCGCGGTCTCAATTACATCGGGATCAAGTTGCTGGATAGTCTTATTCAACTCGAGAAGCATTTCATGTTCACTCGCATCTTCAAGGAGGATCTCCTCGCCATTGTGGATCCGGATCCAGTCCAGCGGATCTCGTTCCTGAGCTACCGCATAGTGTGTCTTGACGCCTATCGCGAGCTTCACATGTCTCAGTTCGGGGGTTTTATATTGAACTGCATCTAGGCTATCGCGGAGTTCCAAAGCACTAATGCTTTCTCCAGAGGTATAATGGATTTTTGCCATAGGAAAGAAGCCAGTCTCATACATCCACTTTTGAACGATGGGGAAGTCGACATTGCAAACTTCAGCCAGCTCTAGTTCATCAATGGCATGCCAAGTCTTTGAGAAGGCGGATAGCCGGTCACAAGTAACCCGCAAAACGGGATTGGTTTTATGCGACTGGATAGGATGAAGCCTCTGGACCAATTCTACCTCCGTCACATTGGAATGGGATTCCAAAATTTTTTCCATCTCCGCGAACCCAACTCTCTTCGGAACAACATAAAATGTGGGGTTGTATTTGATTAACTTCCGTACAACTTTTGCGGGATGTTTCAACCACAATGCAATTCGATTCCCTTGCGGGTGCAGATCCAGCAACCAAGCGTCCACTTCAAGCGACTCCAATTTTGATTTTTGATCTTAAATTGCGCATTTTTTTGCTTTGCAGAAAGTAGCTAATTTGCGCATTCTTTAATGTATGCGTCGACAGCCGTCCGTTTAACCGTCAACGGTTGGAGGATAGAGAGATCCCTGAAAGTATTTTTTGTGGAGACTGATTTTACATGCTTTCCTTAGAAAATGTCTATGATACACGTAATTCGATAGAATAAAGAATAAAAAAAAGGGATTTAAATTAGAATTTCTTGTACTATTAGACTGCGATTGTGTCCAAACGAAACTGCACTGTAACGCAGAGTTATCTCGGAAGCAGTAGTTGGTCCATCATACCCAGAACGCCAATTCACGGAAATATTATAGGTATTTGCGGGTAAGACACCCGTGGCGTATTCCATGGTCATTGATCCAACAATCGTCAATGGACCTGAAGCTGTTAATGCAAGTTGCTTCACCCGTAGTGTTTGACCATTTAAAGTGAAATTGAATTCGTATTTCGAATCGTCCGTGTGACCTGCTATAAGATTATGAAGGTACTCCGTGTCAAAGCGGATTATCAGATATGAGTTTCCACTTGTCACTATAGAAAGAGAGGTATTTGGAACTGTTCTCCAATCAGTATTTGTTTCGTCTAGGTATGCATCACTATCCTCAAATAAAAATTTAGTCTGCCGGATTGTCCCCGATTGACCTGCTGCGTTTATTGGAAAGAGCATTGGTAATAAGAAATAACCTACAACTAAACCTGCGACTAATGAGATTATAATTCCCGCTGAGGTTACTTTACCCATTCTTCTAACACCCTCAATTCAAATATTAAACAGTGAAAATAAATCCCTTTGTCAATCTATTTTAATATATCTATAAACTAGGTGAGATTACGCTCGGATTATTCTAGCAAGGCTTTTTTCCTTTAGAGGTAGAAGATCTTCCTAAAAAAAAAGAGATTATTTGAATAAATTTTCTAAAATTCCCGGCTCGGGCTCTTCGATTGCTTGTTGAACAACTTGAATTTCGGTTATCTGTGGTACGGGTTTATTTACTGACGTGGCTGGCACAATGCTGGCACCTTTTAGTACCTCAGTGATGCTAATGCCCTCAAGAGAATGTAAAAGATTCTCGATTTTTGCGGTATCTACTGTGATGTCAACGGATTCAAGTAGCGCACTTATCTTTTCACCTGTGATTTCTTCACCGATTTCATGCAATATAAGAGCTGCATATACCATTTCCAATTATATTACCTCCTTATTTTTGATTTGGGAAAAAAGTTTGCAGAGCGAGATGGGAGGGCGTCAAATCCCACATCATCTGAGGTTTTCTCAGACTAGGTTACCATCTCACCTGCTTTTTCGATTTGTATTTTTTGGTTTGGATGCTTAGAATTGTATTCTCGATGGCAGTCCCAGCACCAGGTTACGCTATTGGCCAACGTTTCGACTTTATGAGATAACCCATTGCATTTGGCGATTTGATGATGACGAGTTAAGAAATTTCCAGATTCTAGTTGATTGCGAGATCGATGGCATCGTTGGCAAGTAAATTTGTCGCGATTAAAGGAAAAAAGCCGGATTTTTGATTGAATCAGCCTACAGCTTGGGCAGATAACGTAACCTATAACTTCTCGATTTGATTGCCTAAGTCGTTGGAATTCTTTTTTGAAACCTTTTATTTTCTTATTGCAATAGATGCACCTAAATAAATATCACCTCCAATTTTTTATGGTGCTTTGAAGGACGTTGAGTTGCCTTCAACGATGGACCTGGAGGGAATTGAACCCCCGACCTAAGGGTTTCTCCATAGAGTAAGTTCAGGTTAAGAGAGCTCCTCTCTTAAAAGCCCTTCGCTCTCTCCTAGCTGTGCTACAGGTCCACGAATTCAAAACAAAGTTCTAAAAACAAGCAAAAAGAAAAGTAGAGGGCGAAGAACACAAGACTTGATGCTGGTGGGTCTCGAGAAATTGCCCGGTCTAGTAGTCCTTGGCTTGTCTGAAGTGGTACGGATCCTATGCTACCCATTGCATGACAGCACTTTTCAGTATTCGTTTCACTTTAGACATCTCATAAACCAACATCTTGTATGTTTTATAAAGTTATAGTGTAAAAAATTTCATTCTATTTAAACTAATCTCCTTTAGATTCGATCTTTATTGAAATTCCTTGTAAATATTCATGTAGAACTAGATATTTCTGAGGATAGAAAAATCAAAATTGAGAGTAGCTACCAAGGAACATGCTTTTTTCCAATCACATAAGCGACTATGTTTCCGAGGACGGTCACGAGAGGAGTGAATATAGTGATAACTAGGATATAGTACCATGGCAGGGGAAAAAAGAGGTATGCAAACAAGTAAGCTACCAGGAGAAAATCGATCTGATCGAGGATAGGAAATACAGCACCGCGTTCCTTCCCAAATCGCCGTTTCAAGAATGATCCAAATAAGTCACCCAGACACGCACCGATAGCGAGTAGAGTTGTGCGAGCGAATATGTTAATAACAGGATCGTTGGAGACTAAAGAGATCGGAACAAGAAACACATTGAGAATTTCAGGATGGGTGATTAAAGCAAGTTCACTCCAATTAGCAGCAGGTAGGTCGGAGATTCCAACTTGAAGCGCCCAATAAACGAGGAGGAATATATAACTCACCGTAGATCCGATGATTATGCCACCAATCAATCCTTTCCAAGTTTTGCCTTTCCCGAAAAGGCGGTGCCCATCAATAAAATTTCGCCCTCCATCAATAGGACGCCCCTGACCACCCCAGACCCCTGTAAATGTCATTCCCGCATTGCCCAGAAAGGCTGGAATGGTCCCCAACATCCCGAGTCCTAGTATGATTAGATAATCATAGACCGACCAAAAAACCGCCATTAATACAAAGCAGAGGATGTTTATGATGATGATAATATACACAAACGTTTTAATCAGGCGTTTTTGTCCTGGATCCAGCGGTTGTTTTTTGGGATCGCTCTTTTCGTCGCTCATTCTATTCAACTTTATAGAGGCTATAACAGGTAAATGGAAAGGTATTTGTTATTTTATGAGTTTTGGTAGGGTATTTTATGGGGATAAAAGTAGGAGACATTTAGTTTGGGTTAGAAGCGCGACTCAACTTTCCTCCTTTTGTAGATAAAATAGAAGAAGATAGCAACAGCGATGACCATGCCAATGATTGAGATTCCTAACTTGAGTCCATCAAAGGTAGCAAAGATTAGGAATATCGATGATTTGGATATGTCGAAAAGAACCGAATGAATTTTTAGAAAGGCGAAAATCGTACAAATTCCGAGGAAGACAAATATCAATGAGATTCCGAATAGAATTCGAGTTTTGTAGGATCTAGGACTTGTAAAGATGATAAAGTTAAAGACCCCTAACCTTCTAACGTTCTTATGGGGATCTTCGATTTGATCTGAGAATAACGCTAGGTTGTATGCGCCACGATAGGATGAATAAAAAAGAAGTCCCATGGTTATAGCAAGAGAACTTACCTCAAAAACGTCGAAGACGTTTCCTGATACGAAATAGGGGTAGGCAGAGGGGTTGGTGATATAGTAGATGAGATCTCCATTGAATAACATTGTAATTTGAGAAAACATATTTTTATAATCTTCAGTAGTGTAAAGGAAAATGTAATAAACCACAACCAGACCAATAATGAATATAAGCGCTAATATTCCACTAACAATCCTAAACATATTAGGATGGCGTGTTTTTTGTCCGTAATCCCTGACTGAACGATATAACCAGCGTACCAACCCTATCTGGAAGTATCCAAAAACAAAAAATAGTGGAATTAAAAGTAAATTAGCATAGAAAAAGAAGAAGCCAGATCCGATATATATCTGAGCAGTCTCCAACTGAAAAATTGGGCTATAAGAATCGTATATTGACTTACTGAACAAATTAAAGAAATAAATCTGGAAAATAACTACAATACCTACGGCAAGCAACACTCCAATAATTTTTATTTTTCCGTTCAAAAAAATATCAAATCCTTTAATTATAAGAGGGATTGATACTAACACTCCAAACCAGATAAGCATGAAAAGGGGATTAAAGTAGGGGGTGATATCGATTGCTGCTGGACCATCTGAGATATCTCTTACTTCCCTAAATATAAAGCCATATATCAATAGAAAAGATGCGAGGACTTGCGTAAAAAATATTGAAAGGGTTACCATGGCGTTTCTTTTAGTAAATTTTCGATACCAAACTAAAATTGTGATAACCCAAGCTGCCAGAAAAATACCTGCGATGACCATAGACGGACTAGTAATCGACCCAGCTGTGAAAAATAGGGGTAGTAACACAACAAGAGGGGAAAGTATAACCAAATTAAGGATTCGGGATTCATAATTATTCCTGTAATAAAGCGCTGCTATTACAAACAAAATACAAAAAATTACAGGAATGAAAACAATCAAGTACCAGAGA
>JAEOSY010000181.1 GCA_016840125.1 Candidatus Helarchaeota archaeon
CCCGAAATATTACTTTAAAGTAATAAATTACGTAATATATTATGTAATAAATGAAGTAATACTAATAAATTCAATCGCTGGTACGCAAGAATCTTGCGATCCCCATCCAATTTTTTCCCCCTTTGAATTACACGTAGCAGTTGAGGAAAATATTCTTAAAGTAAAGATGTATCTACCATAAGTGAAAGGTCGGATGTGAAGGATGCCAGGCAGGTTCGATTACTTTTGAATAAATTATTATCCCCTCCTCCCCTCCCCCTTTTCACGAACGGATCTGCCCATCACACTTTGCATCCTGTTAAATGAATGAGATGAAATCAACCACGTATCAATAGGTGTTATTCAGTTAGAGGAGAAAAGAATTTGGAAACCACATCTTATTCAAAATAAATCCTATAATAGGGGAATTATCTCGTTTAAAAAATTCAATTTCGTTTTTTAACAAAAAAAGTCGGGTAAACCCGAAAATAAAAAAGGTTCAAATAAAATAACTGTATGGGAGAAAATTATGAAAGTACGTTTAGCTACATTGGAAGATTTATCACATCTTGTTTCCTTATGGTGGGAAATGCAGAGTTCTCTATTCGAATATGATCTCTTCTTTTATAATACTAAATTAGAACAAATTTCAAAGGCGATCTCAGCAGAGTATTTTAAATTTTGTCTTAGAAAAAAAAATGATACTTTAATTGTGATGGAAGACGAACAAAAGCCTATCGGAATGCTTCACAGTGAAATTTCAAGTCGCCCCCCTATTTTCAAAGAAGAAAGAATAGCTACAATAGTTGAAGCTGTCGTAACAGAAAGTTTTAGGGGGCAAGGAATATTCCATCTCATGTTTAAGTTCTTAGAGCAAGAATTAATTCGTAGGAATATACGACTGTGTATTTTATCAGTTGATAAAGAGAACCTGAACGCGCTTCGCGCTTATGAAAAATGTGGGTTTCAAGAACGCCAAAAGAAAATGATTGTTAGATTTTAAATTCTAGAAGTTAAAACACCCCTGAGATGTCCCACTTCAATTTCCCCGCGTTA
This sequence comes from Candidatus Helarchaeota archaeon, assembly GCA_016840125.1. Next base: position 1,036 of record JAEOSY010000181.1, read on the forward strand.
AACCGAGCTGAGATCGTCGTAACCTCCTAAAAAGCTGTGATGGTAATTAGAGTTAAAGATGGAGTGTATAATCAGCTAAATACCATATTTTTCTTTTAAACATACTATTAAATCAATAGCCTCTTGAAGTTCGATTGTACTCGTCTCATCTGCATTTTTGATTCTTGCTTTAAAAAAGAGTTCTGCGGGGGGTTCATATCCTAGTGGTTCAATACGGTAATTACCAAGGGAGATTGTTATAGGCGTAGTCAGATTTGTAGGAGGGATTACCCCTAATCTTTCAAAAAACTCTTTGTATTCTTTGCTTGTAATGGGTTTCCCTGCAATATTATTATAGATTTTTGCTAGAACAACAGTGGGATTGGTGGTTTCTTCAAGATTGAAAATGTAATAATTAGTTGGAACTTTACGGTCTTTTTGCATTATTATCACTCTTTACTCAATAAAATAATACTCTTGCCCTTTTACTTGCTTCACTTGAATTTTACCACTTTTAACCATCTGTCTTAATGTACTTGAAAAGGTATATTGATTTAAAACATTTAGAGCAAAAACCCCAACATTATCCCATGTCCAATACGAACCTTTTTCATTAGGCCTATGGGGAATTGACTTTTTAAGTCCTTCATAGATTTCGTTGCTAGTGAAGGCTTGTGTTTTGTGTGCTTCTAGAAATTTGGCTATTTTAATTTCTTCCGCTTCATAATTTGTATATTTTTTAACTTCGTCTATTGGCATTGGTATTTTCATCACCACCTTAATTTTTTATTTGTTCTGTTAATCTAAAATGCCAGCTTTTGAAAATCTATTTAATTAAACAAATTTTTTCTGCTGATCTTCTTAAGGAATAGTGTAACTACTGCTAACCTAAACCTTTGAAATTCCCATGTAATTAATTAGATTTTATACGAGAACTTTTTTAAAAGATTCTTCTATTTTAGTAGTTTAAAGGTTTATTTTTCTCCAATTGAATCTTTGAGACATTTAGTATGAGCTAAACCTTCAAATGAACCAAACTCTTTTGTATATATTTTTACATTGTCAAACTGTTCATTTCCTTTACCACAAATATCACATATACGTTCTTCAAGAGGTTTTTCACTCAATTTTATTCACCCCTTTTAATATTGTCCTGATCACTAATGGGCTCCATTCAATAAAAATGTATCTCTGTTACGAAACTTCGTATCATTCTAATTAAAAACCAAAATTTTAATATTTTTATAAAATTTTACCACTGATAAATAGGTTAATTATAATTTAAGATTAAGAATTAAAATTATTAATATCTAATCATTACTTAATCGCCACTAACGCATCAAACACTGCGTCAATCCCCCGCTCCGCATAGATGATCCCGTAGATCCCCTCAATCAATGTTCCTTTGCTCTTTAGGACCTTTTCATAGTTCTTCAATAGCTTTTTTCATAAAAGTTGGGAATTTATTTAGGTCCAGTGGCTTAAGGCTGTGTTAAATATACTTGTAACGGTGAGCTTGGTTAAGGCGTTCGGCTAACTTAAAGATGAGTGGTGGACTGCAGGTGTAGTTATGGAATAAACAAAATGGGACACGCTCCAAAACAAATAATGAGACGGGATTTCTTCTCACACCTAAAATCCTACAAGATAAATGTACCATCAACCTATCGCGTGAGATGTGTGGTATTCCCACACCCCTAATCTATAACGGCAAAAAACTTTGAGAATCCGAATAAACGCGAAGAGATTTTGATAGATATCAATTAAATCTTGAACAGTTAAAATCATATTTTCGATTACATTCTCAGGTTTGGCTTTAATTTTACGGGCGATCCGCATTCGCTTATGCTTTTCAAGGTTCTCATTATAACAGACAACGATAAGATCTAGAAAGGGAGTGTCTTTGTGCAAAGGTTTGACATAATAAGAACTGTGGGAGATCATAGAGTTCTTCACGAAGCGTATTGTGTTAAGCGCGTTATGTAACTCAGGGTAATTTTTCTTCAAACCCGGAAACTCAAAAATACTGTACAATTTGTATTGGATTGTCTTCCTTGGATTTAACTTGGATATCCACTTGCTCAAGACGATGCAGCTCCTCTCAAAGAGAGGAAAGAAGTCCACAAAGGTCCGCTTGAAAACTCTGAGGAATTGTATAAAATCTTCTTTTTTGGCTATTTCATAGATGGTATTTTCTTTTGGATCAGCAGGCAGGTCCACCGTCATAAGGATTGATACTAATGTATTCAGGAGGAGAATAAGATGGCTATTTCCGGTCTGGGGAACTGCATATTCCTTTAGGGAGATCACCTTAATAAAATCTATATCTAGCTCATCGAATTCCTTGAGATCAACTTCCGCCCTTAAAAAATTTAAGAAACCAAACCAGACTTCATTTTTCGTCTTAAGCCTTTCGTTGAGTTTGTCAAACTTTATGGCCTTCTTAATATATTTCTCTAACTCAATCCCCACTACCCTGGTAAAATCATCAATCCAAAGCTTGATATATGGAATAATATTTTCAATATACCTCTCGGATTCTTGCAAAGAATTGTTTGTTTCGTTCCAAAAATACTCAATTATTTTTGATATCTCTTCCTTTGGCAGGTCTCCATGCAATACCATTTCAATTAATTGATCAGTCTTCTCTTTCGTTCCCTGTTTAGTGGGAGTATCATCCTGAATTTACACCACCCCAAATTAATATCCTAAATGAGGGATCTGTTAAAAAGGTAGACGGGTTAAATTATATTTTTAAAACATAAAAGCTGGATTCATTGTAACTATACTATTTCCTCCCGCCACCGAAACCCGCACCCGAAGCACCGAGAGAGGACAAAAGTTTTGTAGTTTCGTAAATGATTAATTATTCCATCCACCCCCTAAAGGAAGTGGCTTTTACCTAAGGTATAATTTTGGTAAAGTCTACTAAACGTGTTTTATCAGACACGCTCAATAGAGCTCTTTTTATTCGTATCATTTACTAAAAAGCTATCTTTTAAGCGCGTAGAAAGAAATGATTTGCTCTCTCCTCGAATAGGGGAGCTTGAAGCACTAGTTTCAATCGCAACGCCTTTAAGTAGGATAAGCCTACTAGAAAACTAATCAAAAAAATTGGTTTTAGGTGTAAAAATTTGGATTTTACTAGGAGACATATTATTTCTATAAAACAATTTACGAGAGAAGAGCTTGACTATATCCTTAATATTGCAAATAAAATAGAAAAATATTACAAGACTGGAACCGATTTATTAAAGGGTAAAATACTTGCGACATTATTTTTTGAGCCCTCCACAAGAACTCGGCTGAGTTTTACATCCGCTATGTATAAATTAGGGGGGCAAGTAATTTCCCTGTCAAATCCTGAGATGTCTTCCATCTCAAAAGGGGAAAATTTGACTGATACTATTTCAGTAGTTCAAGGCTATTCCGATGTGATTGTTCTTCGTCACAAATTGGAGGGATCCGCAAAATTAATGTCTGAAATTAGTCAAGTTCCTATTATAAATGGCGGAAGTGGAACCAAAGAACATCCTACTCAAGCGATGCTAGATCTTCTTACTATAAAAAATGAGATGCGCGGAAAGCTTGATGGCATTCGAGTAGCACTTTGTGGCGATTTAAAATATGGACGAACTGTAAAGTCACTCGCCTATGCCCTATCCCATTATGATGTAGAGATTAACTTTGTATCTCCACCTTCCCTACGAATGAGAAACGAGGTTATTTCAGATCTTAAAGATTTAAATGTATCGTTGAAAGAATATGAGGACATATCAGATGTCATCGATGACATGGATGTAATATATGCTACTAGAATCCAGAAAGAGCGCTTTCCCGATCCCGCAGATTACGCTAAAGTAGCGGGATCCTATCGAATTACTGTTAATATGCTAGATAATGTAAAGGACAATCTGATAATTATGCACCCACTACCAAGGGTCGAAGAAATTGATTATAGAATTGATACAACAAAACATGCCCGGTATTTCAAACAATCCTATTATGGAGTAATCCTTAGAATGGCACTACTGGCTCTTGTATTAGGAAAATCTGTTTAGATTGTTATTAATATTTGGAGAATTAAAGATGGGCGATTTAACAAAAGTAGATTATGAAAAATCCTTACGAGTTAGAAAAATCAAAAATGGAACTGTTATCGATCATATCTCTCCCGGCAATGCTTTAAACGTTTTAAAAATTGTGGGGATTACAGGTAAGGAAGGAATGATTATTTCCATTGCCATAAACGTGTCTTCTGGAAAAAGTGACCTAAAAGATGTTGTTAAAATCGAAAATAAGGAATTGGCCCCGGAAGAAATCAATCGCATTGCTCTTATTTCACCAAATGCTTCTATCAACATAATCCGCAATTATGAGGTGGTTCGGAAATTCACAGTGGTTCTTGAAGAAAAACTTGAAGGTGTGGTTAAATGTATGAATCCAAATTGTATTACGAATGGTAAAGAACATGTTAACTCCCTATTTAAAATTGAAAAATCAGATCCTGTCAATCTTCGATGCCTCTACTGTGACCGTATATTAGAACATCCGGATATTGTGCGACAGTTCCAAAATTCCTCTTAATGGTTTACTTTTTTTAATAAAAAAAAATTTGAAAGGGGAATTAATCCGAAAGCAATGGATTCATTATCCCAAAAGAGCCCGTACGCACGAGCGCGGATTTGAGAAATTGAAACCCGATATCATAGGTCGAGCCGTCGCCTCCGATCGCTACCACGTATGGTACTTCACCCTTATAATGACCTTTTGTTTGCATGATCCGATAGGCAGTCGCGATCGCGTCCCCAGTCGTCGCAGCTGTTTCGAATAAGTGGTGCGCCCAAGGCGTATTGTAGCTCGGCACATCATCTTTACTCAAAGATACTTCACTGCAGCTCGTATTATTTGTAAAAATAACATTCATTCCTGCCACCATTTGAATACCAATTGCCATTTGCTTAAGGGCTATTCCTGCACCGCAACCTTGGCAGAGACCATGTCCAGGTGAGATTATTTCTTGGTTTGGTAATTCGGACAACTTAAGTTTATAAGTTTCAAATTGCCCCTCTGGATCTCCGAATTGATTGACTAAACCTACTACATTGTTTGCCCGGGCATGTACCATTTTAACTAGGTCGTTAATTAAATCTTCCCGAGGTGGCTTTACAAGATGGCGATATCGCCCCATTAGCGATAAATATTCTGTCAATAATTCTTTGGTTTTATCGAACTTAATTTTTCTATTGATAGAATAAGTTGGCTGTCCATCTTTAACTCGAATTGAATACAAAGGCCAAAATCCTGAATCCACTGCCAATTTGTTTATCTTCGTCGTTATATTAACAGGATGTCGCCATCCTCGATCACATGAAGTGAGTGCTTGTATAAAAGCTGCACCCGGAGTCTTTAAAGCTTCAACCATCTTTCCGATGAAATCCATTGGATAAGCGGTACTCACGGTAGCCAGAAATGCACTCTTCATACCAAGAAATGCAAATCCATCAATGATATCTTGTTTAACCCCAATCTTACCCGGAACTGCTTTTCCGCTCGGACCGGTGGTAGTAGAAGCTCCGAAAGGCGTCGACCCACTTTCTTGAATGCCCGTATTTGTGAGAACCTAGAACGCATCTAAGCTCTTTTCATAAAGGCTTCATTATCGTAGTTGAAGTAGAGCATGTAGTTTCGGGTTTCGCGTTTTAATAACTCCTTAACATCGACAACCCTCGACTTATAATCTTGTTTCATAAAAAATCACCTTAATATTTAATTTTATATATATTTTCAATCTAATTCATTCAATTAGATTATGAGTATTAATTTCACCATTTCTATTTTGAAATGGCTAATTAAATATTACTAACTAAAAACATACAAAAAAGGAAAAATTATTTTTATATTCCAAACAGTCGCTTTCTAATTTCTTGACTTAATCTCGACCTTAGTGCATATTCTTGTTTTTCAGATGGCGTTAAAACATCTACAATTTTAGGAAATGATAGTCTTAATTTATAACCTACTGTTTTACCTTTTACTGTCATTTTTGAAGGTTTCAAACTGTTTAAATATCCTTCATAATCGCTTAAACTATTATTATTTACGATTATGTAAGTATAAGGTATTCTTTCGTTTCCAAATAATTCACGTAACTTCTTCATATCATCTTCAATCTCAGATAACGATTTCCCCTCTTTAATTATTCCCCACTTTTTAAAATTGCTTACTTTCTCTCCCACTAAAATTAAGGTCAGTAGTCCTTTTTTCAGAAATTCAAGCTGTAATAACGTTAAGTCCATTTCTTTCATCATCAAATAATGTAATTTAGCTCCTATTGCATGTTTCCTCCCTCCCGTAGAACTTTTGGGGGCTGTAGCACGTAATCTTGCGAATTTCAGCTCGATAGTTCCTAAAACACCATTCCTTCTATATAAGATATCCCCTGTTGGGGGTACAAACGGAAATCCCTTATAGTAGTAGGGATCGGGACACGGTGTATGGCGACAATCCCACAGTTCAATACCCTGAACCTTCTCAAAAATCGTATTTATCAGTTCACAACGAATTTCATCCTCATTTACAAAATACGGGTAGTTAAAATTGCTAGAAATCTTTTTAGTGAGCATAGAGATGAATCCTTATATCCCAAACAAACGCTTTATGATTTCTATACACAATCTCGATCTCACTGCGAAACCAACTTCTTCAACTGGGGTTAATTCACTTACTATTTTTTCTAACCGCAACGGAAATTTATAGGTGAAGACCTCCCCCTTCTTTTTTATAGCCTGTGGTTTTATGCTATTAATATATGATTCATATCGGTGGTAGTTCTCCTTTGTTATAATAACAAAAGTATACGGGATTTTATCTTGCCCGAATAGATCACGTAATTTTGCGATATCTTCCTCAATTTCTGATAGGGGTTTACGTCCCTCTGAAATTTCCCATTGACTCACATCCTGTACCATCTCCCCTATAACAATCAAGGTCAGTAATCCCCTTTCTAGAAACTCTTTCTGCCGAACTAACAATTCAGCACTCCCTAAAATTCTGTAATAAAGAGTTCCCGTTCTCTGGTCTTTTAGAGCCCGCATGGTGGGGTACTTCAACTCATACGTGTGAAGTTTCTCATTCTCCTTCACTAAAATATCCCCTGTCGGGGGTACAAATGGGAATCCCTTATAATAGTAGGGATCAGGACACGGTGTATGGCGACAATTCCACATTTGGACAGTTTTTACTTTTTCCAAAATAGTATTAATTAGCTCGAGTCGAATTTCATCCTCGTTTACAAAGTATGATTGCTTATATTCATACGAAATCTTACTCTCTATCATGTAACATGCACAACCTATAACTTATTCTAGCTTGAATAGTCTTTTTGTGATTTCTAAGCAAATTTCTGACCTTTTCGCCCGATAACGATTCTCTTCTTCTGTATAATCCCGCCACAAGGTCGGAAAACGGGTCTGCTTCCTCCTCTCAATAACATTTCCCCATTCGTCTCTTTTTTCTCCAACCTTTAAATTATCGAAATAAAACTCATAGTCTTCCCAATTACTACTCTCAATTAATAAATAGGCGTAGGTAAGTTCATCCCTTCCCAAAGCCTCTCGAATGATTTGTATATCTTGAACGGCTCTTTCTCTTGTTACTGCAACTGATGAAACTCCAAGCCCAACAACATCCTCCACAAACTCTGCGAGGATCACTAACTTCATTATTCCATTTTTGATTAACTCCAACTGGTTTAACTTAATTGGTACTGAGCGTAAAACTCTATAACACAACCCTCCAACCTTCGAGTCTTTTTGAGGGTTGAGAGTTGTAAACTTCAGCTCTATGCTCTTGAACTTACCCTTTTCAAAGTAATGGATATCCCCAGTTTGAGGGTATAAAGGAAACTCTCCATCCATGATAGGTTCAATACACTTATCCTTCCTAGAATCCATGATATCTATCCTATCTACATTATCATAAAAGATGTTAATCAATTCTCCCCGAAATTCTTCCTCCAGTGCAAAATAGGGGTATTGTATCGTATATGGAAAGGGATTTTTTATCTTAAAACGAGTTGCATTACAATTTGGACAATGTACTTCCCCTCGACGAAACTCTTTTGCTTTTGTAAGGTCATCTATTTCAGTAGTCCATCCACACCCTTCACACTTTACATTCGCCCTTATTATGGCTAGTGTTTGTTCAGTTTTTTCGGTTTTAGGCGTTTCAAAAATCCCCTTTAATTTAATTTTCTCAGTTAAATATGGAATTATAAATGAGTTCCCAGAACCCTTTTTAAACCCCCCTTTAGTAGAAATATCGTTATTTTTAACCAGATCAATGGAATCATTCCCTATACTCGCGTTCGGAGATAACTGAGTTCCTCTATAAGCTAAATCACCTATATTTTTCAATTTATCAGATTTATCAACCTGAAGGTCTTCAATTTGCCGTCTATTTCGAACTTGCTCTCCCTTCCATCGAGAGTATTGAATAGGATCGAATGAATCTTTCTTTAGTCTATCGGTCAAGCACCAGCTTGTCCGAGTATCTTTGAGAATCCGATCCTTAGCATGTTTAACCACAAAGAATAAGTTGTTGTTTAAAAAAAGAAGATTAGATATTAAAAGATATTTCAGCTGCTTTTCTTCACCTTTAAAAACCCTCAATCTTTCCTTTTGTTTCTCGTACTGCTAGATAAGTATAAAGGTCACCTTTCATATCGTTTATTTTCGCAATCTTGTTTTTCACGGCATCTAATTCGTCGTTTGTAACATCGCGACCTCCTAAACCAAGAACAAAACTATGGAACAAGGTATTTAATGGATATAAAGCGGGTGCAATGCTGGATGCCACCTGAGGAAGCGGTGCACCTATTGCATCATTCTTCTCTAAAATTATGAGTTTCTCAAGATTACTATCCTCAACAATTTTTCTAATTTTCTCTGTAGGAAAAGGTCTGTAAGTCCGAATTTTTATTAAGGCAACATCTGGATTTTTTCGAATCCATTGTTTGATTGTCCCACACATCGATCCCATTGTTATAATTCCAATCTTAGGTTTCTCAATATTTGTGGTTTCAATTCGTTCATAATTCCGTCCTGTTAATTTACCAAATTCCTTGAAGATTTTATCCATTTGCTCCGGTACTTCTCGTTTCGCCACGTCCACCGCTCTGCGTTGCTCCATAAAGTAAGCTGGCGTTACAATCCCACCCCATGTGCCGGGTTTAGACGTTGATATTGCATGCCGTTTAATACGGGGCGTAAATTTCTGGACCATTTCATCAGGTATCGCTTTAAACTTCTGCGCACTATGCGAAATAATGAACCCATCATGACAAAATATCGTTGGGAATAATGTTTCCTCGGCAATGCGACAGCTCATAATTGCTGAATCATAAGTTTCTTGGACACTCTCGCTGAACAGTTTGTTCCAGCCATGGTCTGCTAGAGTCGCCTCCCACGAGTTCCATATAGAAAGGTTCGGTGCATTCCACGCCCGATTTGATAACAGCATGTAAACCGGCGCTCTCCACCCAACAGTCATTGGAAGGCCTTCTTGCATTAACAAGTATCCTTGGGAAGCTGTCGCGGTAAATCCGCGCGCCCCAGCCGTTACTGCGGCGGTAATGTAACTTATGGCTGCAAGTTCGCTCTCAACATTCACAAACGCAGCCTTTAAGCGCCCATGATTAACTGTATCACTTAGACCTTCAACAGACTGGGTTTGCGGTGTAATAGGAAACGCACAAATTACATCAGGATCTGTCTGCGTGACCGCTCCTGCTACTGCATAATTCCCCGTCATTGTTAAAATCTTTTCTTCTTTTATTTTTTCAAAGAATGGGGCCATTGGTACTACACTCATCATTTCTCACCTCTTAATGTTCTACTGCCTCTCCAATTTTCTTTTCAATAGCGCTAAGAGCTTTCACACCGCCCTTACCTGGACACACTTCTATACAACTCCTACAACCCTTACAATGAAAATTATCTACGCCACGAATTTTATAGGTCCCGTCCTGTTGCTTTTCTCGGATAATGCAGAAATCTGGGCAGGCCCGATAATAGCATGCCTGACAGTTGATGCATCGTTCTTCATCCCAATGTATATGGTAGATCCCCCAGCTTCCCGTCTTTACTTTCTTAGAGGCTCCTGGCTCATACCAAACAGCCCCAACAGTCATATCCTTCCATCCCGGAAGGTCGGGGTTAACATGACTCCATTTTTCTTTTACACCCTTCGATGGGTCATATGGGACTTTAGTTTCTTGAACTTCGGTTTCCTTATAAGCTCTTTCGACAACTTTATGGTTAATATCGGCTATTTTTTTCGTAAATGTGCGAGACAGTCCTCCTTTTAACTCATCCAAAGTGAACGCGTTTGAAATTTTCACAATCCCACCTAGAATCGCAGTATTTGTGATAGGACGTCCAATAATATCTAAAGCAATAGTTGTTGCATCAACTTTTGCAACGTTTAGGTCATCCCGTTTAATTAGCTTTTTAAGGTTTTCAAAACTCATGGTTGTATTAACAATTATTGTGCCCCCTGGTGGCATTCCTGCAGTCACATCTACTTCACTCAGGAGTGAAGGGTCAAGAACACCTACATACCGCGGGGTATATACTGCCGTTTGAGCTTGTACCAACTCGGGATTCTTGCTCATAGTTGCATATGCTTGGGTAGGAGAACCCATTCTTTCCGCACCGAAAAGTGGCTGCGCCCTGCCCATTCCATCAAAACTTTCCACTGCAACTTGGGCGGCGGTGACCCCACCTTGCCCACCACGTGCGTGGAATCTCATTTGTATAACATCATCATCAGACATAATTACATCAATCCTTTTTTTTCAAAAAATCATTCCAATTCTACTATAATTGCCTCCTCTGGGCAATTTTCTTGACAGGCGAGGCATTCAATACATTCATCCATATTGACTACCTTTGCTTTGCCGGTTTCTTCGTCCAATTCATATACATTGACTGGACATGTATCCACGCAAATCCCGTCGCCATTACATTTGTCGAGATCTACGGTTATGTTTTTCACCAAAGTAATAACCTTCATGAATAAGTATTTTAAAATTAAATTTACGTTTAGTTTAAAAAATATATCTTTTAATAACGATCTAGTTAATTAAAACTTGAAGGGACATTTTTGACTCGAGGTCTAATCTTGGACATGGATGGCACAATTTTGGACTCTCACGACTTTCATTTAGAAGCTTGGAAATTATTATTAAAGAAATATGACATTGAAAAAACGGAATCTGAAATTTTGGCGCTTTTCGGGAAAACTACAGAATCTATTGCAATGAGTCTTTTTCCACCCGAATTTGATCCTGTGACGATTGGAGAAGAAAAA
>JAEOSY010000182.1 GCA_016840125.1 Candidatus Helarchaeota archaeon
CGACCCCCTATGTTCACTTTTGGCCTATCCTACCCCCTATCTTAGCTTAGTCCAAAACTTTATCGGATAGAAAAATTATTGAATGATCTTCGGGTTTTCAGTGTCTCCAAATTCTATTTTTTTTACCACAAAGCAATATTTAGTTGCAGTGAACTGAAATCTTACAAATTTGAAAGGATGTTTAATAATATTCTAATGGTAATATTATTATTAAAGCTTACATTTTAATAGGAGGAAAACATGGCAAAAGGATCAGGTAAAGTTATTGCGGGAATAATCACATTAATTATAGGTGGAACAGCCTACAGCGTAAGTCAGGGAGATATTGTTAATAAATTTTCAGAAGAAACTGGCATGTCACAAACAGCAGCCGAACAGTATGTAGATAACATATCTGACGATGAACTAGTTTCCTTCAACGAGTTAGGCTCAGACTTTATTTCAAACGGAGAAGAAATTCTCAGTATGGCATCTAAGATAGACTGTGTTAACTACTATTATGAATGGGAAACTAACACTTTAACCTGTGAAGAGGGAAAGTCTCAATTTAAAAAATTTGCAGATAGCGAAATAGCCTTGGGGGAGGCGTATAAGGTATTAAATTCCGAATCAGCGTCTACTGAGGATATTTATTCAGTAATTAGGCTTATTGACAAAAATAATGAAAATTACAGTTTGGAAATTGTTGTTGAACTGCTAGATTATTCAGATATAGACGAGGCTATAAAAACCAACTTGTTTAATAAGGCCTTACTTCGAGCCGCATTGGATAGTGATTAGTTTCCATATTTATTGAAACATTAACATAAGAAGATCCACCCAACGGTAGCCTCACTTGCTGGCGGCGGGGTGGATTCTTTTTGGGAGCAGGAAAACGCCTGAAGATGCCGTGGAATCCCACACGTCATGTGTACGCTTTGTTGGGTGGCTTTTTACTTTTTACTACGAAACAGTAATGTAAATTAGATCTGTCTCATTTCCTTGAGCATTAGACGATGGCGCTAATTGCCGCCACTCTTGAAAACCCATCCCCAACCGAAGAATCGTCCCTACTTCTGATTCATACATCGCTAAGCGGTTATCATCTTCAATCATCATCTCAATTAATTCCATCATTATGGGTAAACGAGCATAAGCATCTGTTTCAGGAGATGGCGTTGCCGCTTCTGGTGAACCCATAATCGTTTTCGAAATAAAGGGTATTCCCTTAATAGCCCCATAAATATCTAACGAGTGTTTGGTTATACTTTTAACCACATTTTTTGGCGCGGCAGTACCATCTTCCGATATTCGAATCGCTTGTGGGAGTGAATATGTCCACTCTTTAGGATTTTGAGCTAATTTGAACAAATTTTCTCGTTGCATTTCAAAAACATCGCTCTCATCTAACCCTGGTTCTAGCCATTGATAAACTTTAGTCAGGCGTTTCAACCCCACTTGTTCCTTTAAGATTGGGTGCAAATAGGCGGCTGGATTTGAGGTCAATAATGTATAAATATACTTTTCAAAACGTGGTCGAAGTATAGCTGCACCTTCTTGTAAACGACGACGAGCGGTATCAATCTCCTCTAGCTCCAAATAGCAACGCGCTTCAGTAACGTAGGCCAAGCACAACGTTGATAAGTATTCATCGGTTACCGGACTGCCATTGCCAATTTCTATATCTGTGAGCTTGGTGTAGTGATGTTCTGCTTCCAGAAAACGATTAATGGCTTGCATTGCACTCATTTTGCGGGTTTCAGAGTCAGTTATCGTAAAAGTATTAATCGCTAAATCAAGCGCCGCCCGAAAGTTTGCATAAAAAGATAAATCAATCTTATAATCAATCGTTTGGAGGATTTCTTGAGCCTGTTCAAGTTGTTGCTCGATGACGCCTAAACGTTTTAGAACGATAATAAAGCCCATTGTTGAAACTGCCAGATTAAGGGTACTGGATACAGCACTCACTGGGGAAAGTGACAAAATATTTGATAAGGCTGGCTCTCCTGACACGGATGCCTCGCGTAACCAAGCAACAACCTGTTTCGACCCTCTTTCACGTACTACCCCACCTACCCGTTCATAAGTTCCATTTGATAAACCTTGTGAGATATGATCTGGAACATGAAAAGTTGCCTCGACTGTGTTCATTGATTCTCCTGCAATTTTAGCTTAACATAAATCAGCAAAAATACACTATATTCAGCCGCCCAACTCGCGAATCGCAAGCCAACGACTTACTATAACTTATGGACGGAAGCCTAAAAAATTAGGTTGCCAAAGATTTACAAGAAATGACCCACACCTTCACTCGTTCGAGCCGTCCCATTCATCAGATCTTCTGTTTGCCACGTACATGCCTAGGTGTACGAGATAAACTGATTGGGCAATAAACTACGTACATCCTCTACCGGGCCTCCTGAAGGCCCAACCCATAATCCTCGAACGGGAACGTCAGAACTAC
>JAEOSY010000183.1 GCA_016840125.1 Candidatus Helarchaeota archaeon
GGGCTCTTACTTGTTTTAGGTTCCATCTGGTCCTCCTTTCAAATTTCTCGATTATAACCTAAAACCGCCTCTATCTTATACCTTAAATCTGTCCACTTTCCTTTGAAACGATACAGACATACATGCATTTTGATCCATGAGGCTATTAGGGATGCAGCATCATAATGATTGGTAAGGTTTAAATCTATACCCAGCAACTGTTTCTTATGTTTCAGTGCCATTTCCCGAGTGTAGTCGGATCCACCGGAGAGCTTTCCACGGGCAATAATTAGAGTACCATCGGAATCAATTACATTCTGTTCAGTACGGGATGGATAGCTTTCGGTGGGCATTTCTTGGAGCTGGTATTTATCAGGGATAGGACCGTCCTCGGCCAATCGGCCTCTGGGCACCCAGCCACCGTGGGGGATATTCAATTTAATGGCCACATCCAAGGCAGCTCTGTCAGCCCCCGTTTGGCCTCCAGAAATGATCTTCTTTATCATAGATTCTGTGTTTCACTATCCTCGGTATCCATCCTTTGGACACCCTCGATTACCCTTATAACTTCAGAATAAATATCGGAACCTTTCACGGATTTCTGCCCTGTAACATATAATGCTTCGATTTCATTTTTAATCAGCCAGGCACGTATGGTTGCAGCAGCAATATTTAGAGGTGATTCATTAAGATCAATGTGAAGACAGGGTCGTTTGTGTTTTGAGGCTAAATCTTCAGCTACTTTTAGTCCGATAGTAAGTTTGCCATGTGTAAATATCACAGTACCAGCTGAATCTAATACATTCTTTTCTATTCGATTTGAAAAACTTTTATCAATGGTTTCTTTTACCTTGTATTTTTCTGGTAAAAGCCCATCATCTGTTTTACGTCCTTTGTATGCCCAGCCACTGTGAGGGATATCAAGCTTTATTGCAGCATCTAAAGCAGCTCTTTCGGCACCAGGATGGCCACCAGATATGATTTTTTTGATCATTAGCTTTGATTAAATTCTGGATGACAGTTAAAGGTAATGGGAGCCATTAAGAATATGTGGCCCATCATTCATTTAAGCAGATAAAATCCAAGTATTTTGTCCTCTCTTTCTGTAATTGGAAATTCAGTTCCAACGTACGGCATATTAACGTTTTTTACGATCACCTTTTTGTGCATTAACGTCTTCTGAGGATTATCTAACAAAAATCTGACCTCTAACACATCATAGACAGAAAAGAGATGTTCATAATCAACCTTAAATTTCAGGCCGGTGAGGGACAAATCACATACTGTCATTAGGCCTCTACCTGACACTTTGCCATCAATATAATGGATGAAAGATCCTGAAATGTTTGTTTCTTTTCGGTACTGTTTTCTTCTTTCCAATAAAACAGAAAATTTATTTCCACACGGACATTTAACCCTAATTTTTATCTTTTTATCCAAATTTGAGTACTTTGATACATCAGCAATCTTAGACCTCTGACATACGGGGCACTCGAATTTAGCCGTGTTCTGACTGGTTATATAAACTCTTTTGGTCATGTTGCTGTTCTCAATTCAAATTGCAGAAATTCGGATCGTTGAGATAAAATCCATAAATTGCATATTAAAATGTATACGAAGTATTCCTTTTGCAACCCCCTGATAGGCTCATAAATCAACTATGTAATTGGCTTTTCAATTGGGGCTTTTCCCAAAGATTCTTTTCCGGGGGATTCTTGACCTAATTTTACATCTGCATCGAAATGGGCACCTTTTTCGACAGTGATGCTCCTACTTATGATTTTGCCCGAAAATTTTGCCTCTCGGGTAATCTCAACTTTTCCTGTTGCAATTATATCCCCTTGCATATGGCCTCTGATTCTTACCTTTTGTCCGAAAATATTGCCTTTTAATCTTCCACTGGGACCTAAAAAGAAGCTATGATTTCTGATTTCCACATTGCCCTTCAGTTTACCGTTTATGATTAAGTCCTCTTCAGCCCTTATGTTCCCAACGATATTGGTGTGGCTGTTAATTGAGGTTTTCTCCCCCTGTTTAATTCCATCATCCATTGATCTCCTCCTAAATTGAAATCACCCATAAATCGGTTTAGAGCTATCGTTGACCTTTCAAAGACCAGCCCTCCTATCTATTTTTGGTTGGCAGGTAATTGATCCTTTCTAAATACTGGAATCTATTTGGAGTGTCAAAGGAATCGTTCCGGGGACCCTGTACTTATCAGAAAATGGATCCAAACCGTGCCACACTTATCAGTAAATGAACCATATGCTCCAATGGGAATACCCAAGGTACCACCCAGTTTGACTTTTTCTCCGAATATGATATAAAAAATTTCCAAATGAAGATCATGAAGAGGACGTGAGGGATCTGGCCCTATGACCGTCCAGCAACCGGTCCAAAAGGATACTGTGCTACTGCCAGCCAAAAAAAAAATGGGAACCATGATGAAGATTAGATTCAATAACAGGCCCCCTTTTGGGGGCTTTTTTAGTTTTAGGAGAACAGCCCCTCCTATAAATATCGAAAAAAAGGTTTATCCAATTCACGTGGGTGATTTGTGGCTGCTTGCTCCCACGTCATAAACAATGTGCTAAAAATTGCCAGAAATAATGTGAGCCTCGTTGCCGGGTATTTTTTTAGTGCAACGGGGCTTTTTATTTTTGTCTGCAGGCCTTGAATAGCAAAGAGATTTAAGGAGAACGATATATGAACTATTGCACGTTCACAATTAACGAAACTCGTGAGGGAGAATTCATTTTATTTCTCTATAACCATTCCCGAGAGATCGTGTTTGAAAGATTTCGGTCACAGGATCTTGACGAGGTTGTAAGCCGGCTAAAAGAAGAGATGAAAAATCGGAAAGGTTTTATAGGTGCTCTGAATAATATGGGCTTTATTTCCTTTTTGGACGAAGGGGAAGGTTCTGAGGATGAGTGAAAAACACGATGATCAAACCGAGAAAAAATCTGAGATATTTTGGACATTTAAATGCAAGGGATGTGGTTTTCTTGTTGTGAAAAACTGTAATGATATTGAAAAGTGTCCCCTGAGCACGTATCAAAGCTGCCTGCAGGAATGATTGATTAAAAAAGTTACCCCGAGGCCGGGGTGTACCCGGGGGCACCCAGTGCCCATGGGATATATAATCCCCATACTAAGAATCCTTATGCACACGGAACTTTATCAAACTTTTTTCATAGGGGGTTTACCCAAGGCTGCAAGGAAATCCCCTCGGATTTCTGGTGAGAAATCCTCTTTGCAGCCTGTATACCCAATCCAACAATCGTGAATCATTGATTGTATGTCTTCAAAAGGTTTTGGACAAATGGGGCATAAAAATAAGAGAGGGTTTAAGGTTCCCAAATACCTTTTCCCGATCTATTAAGCAACCTTTAAAGTGCAATTATACCTCTTACGCTGAAGCA
>JAEOSY010000184.1 GCA_016840125.1 Candidatus Helarchaeota archaeon
ACCGTTTCAAAATTCGAGTAGCTGCCTTAGTGACTTCCTCATCGAGCTGTGCCTTCACTCTCCCCTTATGTAAGTAATTCAATCTCAATTGGTTTTGGAGTTGCCCAAGACGGTGTCCTAACTTTTCTGGGACAGGAAACTTCCTTCGCTCCAGAGACTTTATCCTATTCTGAACTTTTTTATAACGTCTCTGAATGTTATTAATCTCATGATATAATCCCCGATTGCATTCTCTCTTCATCTTGCGAATAATCTTCACCAAGAATCCCATTCTGTTCTTCATGAGATGCGTTAAGAATCGCTTAAGTAATTTACTCGCATCATCTTCCAAATGAATGGGCAATTTCGTTACTGCGCTACTTCTACTTGAGGTTTTCTTTACTTTGCTTTTCGCTTTATTTGCATCTACTTGTGATTGCAATCTAGCAAACAAACTCTTAAAATCTTTTAATACTCTAGGAACAATACGATGCATATAATTAGAAATATCAGGTTGTGCTAGAATTCGCTGAAAGAGTAAATGGTAGTCAACCCACCTCATATTCTGCCCATGGATGCGGATCTTCTGCAATTCGTCGTCAATGAACAAATATTTCTGAGTTGTTGCAGCAGCAAGGATATACGGGGATATCCTATTTACATCAAATCCAATAATCAAATTCTCATCTGTTTCTTTTAACGTCTGCCTGAGAAATCTCGTTTCAGGTTTGAATACTTTTGACGCGACTGCTTTTTCAGCTGAAAAATAAATAGATGCAACGACCTTCCTGCTCGCTGGTCTCGGAGGCAAAATATTGATACCTCGCAATTCTGCTTCTGAATGTGACATCACTTGACACATTTTTTTAGTGAGGACTGCTTCCATAGGCAGACTTTTAAAAAAAAACCCATAAAATGTTTTGAATGCGGCTAATCCTTCATTAAAAAGATCCTCAATAAAAAAGCGATCTAAAAGCGTCTTAACAGGTGCTGTCTTTAAGGCCTTAATTGCATCCTTCTTAGGTAATGCGACCACTAACGTTGGACGGACATTCTTATGACATTTTTCAACGTCTGGCTGAGATTTGAGTTGTTGATGAATTTCTCGTGAAATCTTTGCAAATGAGCTTTGCCGATAAATTAAATGATCATGATTAAACGGTGCCAAATCCAACGGGATGGTCTCTCCACTCCTTTTTGGTGAGCAGAAAGGTACTGTGAGAACATTTCGAGGCGTTAGTAAGGAAATAACATCCCTTGAAACAACTTCTAAGTCTGGGTTATAGGACTGTATTATGCATGCTCGAGGAAGTAAACCTCCTAGAACTGTGCGCAACTTCCCAGTGATCTTAGTTATATTTTTATTGTTTGGAAAATTTAGCTTGAGTTCCTCCCGTAAAATATGGAGAAATGTCCGTAAATTCCCTCTACTATCGATCAATCGAATATTCGCTATAATGGATGCAATCGCATGGAATTGCTTATTCGATGGAATAACGAGTGAAAATAAATTAATCTTAGAGGAAAACAATTTGTCGAGAATCTGATCTTTTAGAAACTCCAAAATAAAAAGATGAACTTTCTTTATGTCTTGATAATCTTGCATTTCCTCGTTTTTTTCAATTTTTTTAATTATACTCTTTGTTTCGGTTATGTTCCTCTCCAGTGCAATGCTGAGAGAGACCTGCTGAAGGGCAATACGGTCCGGATACAGCATTTGTAAGACATCAGTGCCTTTAAATCCTAAATTTTGTCTTAAATAATCCAATAACTTCTCTCGATTCTGGGGAATGGCTAATAATGTTTGAATCTGTTCCGCTATTTTGGTTAACTTTTTCTTTCGTAATAGCCCTTTAGGGATTGGCTCAACACTCAAGAGTCGGTAGAGAAATCCTTTTTTAGCCAGAACTTTAAGAATATACCTTTGCTGCGTCCTTTTTTTTATATCGATACCGAGAACTGACTCAATTCCCTGTCTAAGCCAACTGGTCGGAGTGCGACCGTGTGTCTCCTTCCTCCCCCTAATTTTAGCCTCAAGGTGAAACGCCCTCGGTATGGCGGGACTCCGTAATACTGCATTGCAAAGCGAACAGAGATATTCATGATCCCTGATAACATTAACCGCCCCACAACTCTCACAAATCCAAAGCAAGTCGAGACGTCGTCGCCACCCAAAAGTTAGATTCCGTACCCATGATGGTGTGACTCTCCATAATTCTGCGAGATGATATCGAAAGTAAAACGGTAAATGTCCTGAAGCTAAAAAACTATAGATTGCGAAGCGGAACCTCGACTCCCCAATTAAGTTCTTAAAATCGCGCAACTTTTCATTTAAAGTTAAAAAATGAGATATCGATCTTTTAAGATGGCTGTAAGCTACAATTTGTATATCTCTGCTTCCCCACATATACTTCTTCGATTTTGTTAGCCAAAATCGCAAGTCTTCAAACGGCGCACCTTCTGCGATTGGTTTTTTGAGAACGCGTTTTTCCCCCTTGCTCCCCCCTTTGGTCTTTTCCAGTACAATTTCTTCTTGCTCAGAGCTAAAATATAAATCATAAATCATTTCACGGATGGCATTACAATCAACCTCATCCTTTTGTTCAAAAATCTCCAATGACTGCAAAACTTTCCGAATAGTATGCTTTTTAGGTGTTGATTTACCCCCTTCGATGTCAATAATCGTTCTTAGACTGACCGAGGCTTTTTTGGCAAGATCTGCCTGAGTCAGCCCCATCAGCTTTCGAATCTTTCTTAAATTCGTTGGCGTAAAAGTGGGCAAATCACGATCAATGGTTGGTGATTTAATATAGAGAACTGCTTCCTTACACAGATTTTCTATCCCCTCCGCGAAAATTCGGGTATAAGTTCCAAGTAACCTCAAAAAAACTGCTTGAATATTAACTTTCGACTCTGAAATACTCTCTATTTTAGATTCATTCTTCTTGATAAATTTTAGAATATATTGCTTGACGTTTTTTGGTACAGAAAACTGAACTTTATAGGAGCGAAATACTTGATCAATTTGCGAAGTTTCGAAGTTTGTAAGGTTATCCATTTTGGGATCACTCCAAGAAATTTGCGATGACTCCATAACTGCGGGGGAATCGCTTGCTAACGGGGTAAATAATTCAATCCCTTTCACAGACGGACTTGGAGGCGAGTTAGTACTCATCTCGAAGGCTGTTTTCTGTGTAGTAAAAAATTCTGCCCTTGATAAACTTTCTAGATCAATTTCTTCTGAAAAATCCCTTTTAATCTCCCCTATAGGCGTAAAGGAGTCCAACTCTCGAGACTGAGAAGTAGGGATACCTAAATAACACCATCTTAGAAACTCCGATCTAATTGTTGAGTCTGGCGCATTTAAGCTCTCAAAATCACACATTAATAATTCGTTTTCAAAGTCATTTACTTTCTTTACTTGATGTCGTACTCCTGGAAGTAAACTCCTAGCTAAGAATTGTTTAACTAAATCTGGATCATTTGAATTTTCTTTAATGAAATTTAAGATCTGTAGTCTTTCATCAAAATTCTTACCTTTCAAATTTGCGAGACATTCAACCAATGCCTTCACCTTATCATCATATGGTAGATCATCTGCAATTATCCTACATATATCTAACCCCTCATCCTCCAACTTCTTTAGCCCTTTCTCCTTCCACTCATCTACCATAATACCAAAACCTTTGAGATAATCAATCTCCCCTGACAAAAGTACCTATTTTAAAATAATTGGAAAATAAACGAGTTAACCTCCTATTTAGATTAAAGGTGTCTATACCAGATTCTCTCCGATACACTCCCACGATACAGGAATCTTTGGTTCGGCTGGGATCGATAACGATTGATCTTTCTAATATAGGTAATGATTTGCGAATCGTCCACGATTTATTCATCAGTTCAGCGACATCATTTGAAATTGATGCCCATGAAATTGAAGTTTTCTTTTCAAAAATGTTTATCACCTCTCGCCCTTCAAGGACACCTCCAATCATATAATATTTCCAAGAATTTTTACCCATTAAAGATAGATCTTTCCTACTTGGAAATAAAGACCCATTCCAATGAGTATGGAAATCCGCTAGAATAGAGTCGCATCTTTCACATTTCCGACATTTAGCGCCATATTTTACTGAATCAAACTCTCCACATACTGGATCTGAAAACCGAGGATCGTTACTCTTTCCATCTTCACATATCATAAGCCCCTTTTCTACAGGAAGCTTTGCCCAATAAAGGTATGATTCATTTTGTAATTCACTAAACGGCAAGCTATCAAATGGAACCCTCTTTAAATAGTCTGGTATCTTGCAGAGGAGATATTCCTTTACCTCAACGTTCTTTATTTCATTAAAGAGTCGCCTTATTAAAGTTCTTTCACCTAGATCCTCATCATAGAGTATTAGCTCCTCCTCTTCATTCAAAATAACATTAAGGAAAAGCGGAATGATAAATAAGCTCAAATCCCCCTTCTCTTTCTTCCTTTTTTTGCAGGGGTAAAAAAAATAATGATTGCTGAAGGAGAAATAGAAATGGTGAATTTTAAGGAAAAATCTATCCTCACATGGTATGGTGTGGATTGGTACTACGATGGTAAGCTTTTCTGGTGTAAAGATCCGCAGAGGACGGGGATTTATGGTGGAGTACTTCTGAAGAATATGAATATCCCTTACCTCAAGCGTATCTCAGCACAGAAATCCTATTGGGAAAATTACTGGCAGAGAGTTCTAGGGCTAGCGCAGAATGATGTAAAAAAACCTCTCGAAAATTAGATTAACTTCTTTCCCTTTTTTTTACCATGAATATGTTTATCACCATTGAGTTTTTTCTTCTTTTAAGTCTACTTTTAGGCATAAAAATGTCTATTATTAGATTGTTATTTGAGATTTGAATAGAAAGTTTGTAGAGAGTTGGTGTTTTTTAAAGTAAAGTTTATGGTGAAGGATAGTCAAAATCATTAACTTTTTTTTGTATAAATGTCTATACTAATTGTAGATAAGTTCAGACGCGCGGATGTAAGTTGAGTTTGAATTTTCTGTAAATATAGAATGATGGTGTAAATATACATTTCGCACATAGAAGACAGATCTCCATTAAACTACACCATTTTTTCTCAATTGACTAAGTTCCTCTTCGGAGTAATTCAATAGTTCTGACAAAATCGCTTCAGTGTGTTGTCCTAAGGCTGGACCATGAGGATCATTTATTTCTCCAGGAGATTCTGATAATTTAATTATAATACCTGGGAGTTTTACTGATTTTCCAACCTCGGGTAATTCTACATCCCGACTCATGCCACGAGCCAAAAGTTGAGGATGCTCTTGAACTTTATCAAACGGTATCACTGGACCGCCTGGAATTCTATTCTTATTCATCAGGGTAACAACCTCACCGGTCGTTTTAGTTTGTGTCCAGTTTGATAAAATTGTATCTACTTCCTCGCCTCGCTTCCAGCGTTTGAGTGGGGAATTATACCGTCTATCCCGCTTGAGAGCGGGATTTTCCATAACGTCACAAATTCGATGCCATTGCTTTTCAGTGATTACTACTATACTCACGTAGCCATCCTTGGTTTTAAAGACATTATAAAGCGGGAGGATGCGTGAAAAGGATTGTTCAATTTCATCTTTTAGTGTATGGGATATATGTGCGAGAATATTATACGCAAACATGATATCCTGCATTGAAATATCTATGAGTTGACCTTTTCCAGTTCTTTCTCGATAAAATAATGCTTGCATTACACCTAACGCACAATAAGTCCCGGCATTTATATCTGCAAAAGGAATTTTAGGCATTTCATACATTTTCAAAGTGTCTAGAATGCC
The DNA here is from genome assembly GCA_016840125.1 of Candidatus Helarchaeota archaeon. The sequence continues at coordinate 5,808 of JAEOSY010000184.1, forward strand.
TCCTGTAGCTTGTGCGACAATGTCAAAAGCTGGTTGTTTGATATACTCCTCAATTCCCGAACGTCCAAATCCGCTAATTGCCGCAAATATTATTCTGGGATTTACTTTCTTTAAATCTTCATACCCAAGATTCATTGCTTCCAAGTCACCGGGAAGGGCATTAGTGAGGACTACATCCGCCTCCTTAACTAATTGCTTGAATATTTCCCTCGCCTTCTCACTTTTTTTAAGATTTAAAGTAATACTCTTTTTATTTCGATTAAACACAGTATAAAGTGGTGCTAAACCCTTTTCAAATAGTGTACCGACCCTTATATAATCTCCAATCGGCGAGGGCTCTATTTTAATAACTTCAGCCCCCATGTCCGCCAATAGCATTCCACACCAAGGACCTGAAAAGAATTGAGACAGATCCAAAATACGAATTCCTTCCAATACCATCTTCATAAAAACCCTTCATAGAATTTTATCAAGAATATCTACAGCATCCTGAACAAATTTTACACACCTTGTAGCCAGCAGATTCTTTTCTTTCATAAGTGATCTTCCTTCGGGTGTGTATAAATCACAACCCAGTAGATCTTTACAAACAACTGATCCATTCCGTTGTTCAAATTCTTCAGAAAATTCATCCACAAGCTTATATGTTGCTTCCTTTGCTTCTGCATCTTCAATCGTCCCCATCCCATATTTAAGACCAATAACCATGATCGCACCTGTAACTGCGCCACATGTCTTTCCCCTATGCATTCCTCCACCAAAACCTGTTGCGATTTTAAGCGCAATTTCTCTTCCCAAACCAAAATCTTCGCTGTAGCAAGAAAAAATTGCTTGAGAACAGCTGAAACCCTTTTCAAAGGTGGTCACCGCACATTTGACCTTACTCATTTATCTCTACCTCAAATTCTACTCATTTATAACCAAGAATCTTTATAAATCAAATCTCTCAATTTTAGTATAAAATCTGGTTGGATTTCTTATGGCTCCAGTAAAATTTAACGAATCTGAAGAGTCTCTTCAATTAAATAATGATTTAATCCTATTCCAGTTTAATTTAGAGCGGGGTACTTACGATATTATAGATTTAATGGCTAAAAAACCAGTTATTACGGAATTATACTATCAAATTTCGGTGACTCTTAATGGTTCAAACCGAGTTTTCTCAAGTATCCAAACAAATAATTCGAAATGGGATACCAAGGAAATTAAAGACGTTATAGGAACAGGATTAATGCTTACAATCTACCAAACTCATCCTGAATTAGAAATTCAGTTCAGGATCAGTTTGTATTCTGAAATGAATTCGATTTTCATTCAAATAAGTTTTAAAGTAGTACAGGACTCAATTAATCTCATAAATGTGAAACCATTTCTATTTCAAAAGGGCGATTTTCCAATTGGATCTGCACCTGATCTCAGAATTTTAAAAAACGATTGGCAATCTTGGAGCTCCATTGAGGTTGTTGATTTATCATTTAAAGAAAACCGATCCAATGTTAAAGTAGAGCGGCGAGGGAAACATGCTTTTGAAAGAAACCCGAAAGCTGGAGAGATTTGGTCTCATTATTTATCGATTATTAAAAATCTTAAAACAAAAAATCAATTATTCTTAGGTTTTATTAGCTTAGCGAATCAACATGCTCAAATAATATGGAAAATAGAAAGGAAAAAGCAGATTAATTCAATTCAAGCTATTTGTTCTGGAGATTCCATTTTATTGGCGAAAGATGATCAATTAGACTCCGAGATTTTGATGATTTCGATAGATAGTAATCCGACTATCTTAGAAAGATGGGCTGAAATCACTGGCAATTTCATGAATAAACGAACCTCCTCATACGTTCCTTTTGGATGGTGTTCCTGGTACCAATATTTTAAGGCAATCAATGAGGAAAAGATAAAATTAAACTTGGAAGTGGCCCAGAAACTCAAAGAACAGATACCTATTGAGTATTTTCAAATTGATGATGGTTATGAACCTAAAAATGCCATGGGTGACTGGCTTGAAACTGAACCAAAGAAGTTCCCTAAGGGACTCAAGGATTTAGCTCAACAAATTAAAGACGCAGGATTCAAACCAGGAATATGGTTAGCTCCATTCTTGATTTCTAACAATTCTAAGTTATTCAAAAACCATGAAGACTGGATTTTAAGGAATAAAACTGGGAAAAAAATCTGGGGGGCGTGGCCTTTCCTCGGGGCCTCTTCAATCTTAAAAGGAATATTCAAGGATCGCGTATATTCTTTAGATCTCACTAATCCCGAAGTTCAATCCTGGCTGAAGAGTACAATTGAGACATTAGTAAAAGATTTTGGATTCACGTATCTTAAAATAGATTTTATCTACGCTGGTGCAATAGAAGCCGTGCGGTACAATCCAAAAATGACAAGAATTCAAGCTTATCGCAAAGGATTAGAAATAATTCGGGAAGCCGCAGGTGAAGAAACGTTCATTCTAGGATGTGGTGCTCCTTATGGTCCTTCTATTGGAATAGTAGATGCAATGCGTGTTAGTACGGATACAGCACCCGGCTTTAAGGTTCCCTTTATTTTGAATTTAATGAATAACCTATTCTTTGCCAAATTAGAAAATATTCCTTCAATAGAAAATGCCATGCAACAAAATATCCAACGGTTTTTCTTTCACAACAACTTCTGGATTAATGATCCCGATACTCTGATAGTCCGTCATGAGAGTGGATTGTCCCTCGATGAACTCCGCTTCGAGATAACTGTCATCGGATTACTTGGGGGCCTTCTATTGATAAGTGATAACATGGCCAATTATACTTCAAAGGAAATAGAATTAATTCAAATCCTGATTCCTCCATCAGGTATTACTGCACGCCCTCTTTATATGTTAAAGGAGAACTATCCCTCTATTTTAATGTTAGATCTAGAGACCCCATTTGATAAATGGAAGTTAATCGGAGTTCTAAACTGGTCGAACAAAACCAAAGCCTATACTCTTAACCTCGATCAGATTTTTGACACGGAAAAAGGAATATACCATGTGTTTGAGTTTTGGGATCGGAAATATTTCGGTATCCAAGAATCAATAATGGAATGCGAACCCTTAAATAAGCACTCTGCGAAACTCTATTCTATCCGTCAGATGAAAGATAAACCCTCTCTGCTATCCTCCTCCTTTCATATTACCCAAGGTGGAACTGAAGTCAAGAAATTTGATTATAACGAAGCAAGTGGTTCTATTCAAATAGATTTAGAAAAAGAAGGGATATGTAAGGGAGAACTTTTCATTTTCATTCCTTCTAATCTATTAGACAAGAAAATTAATATCATTGGAGAATACTTGGAATTTAAACTCTCTGAAAATACGCTTATTATAAAACTAGAAATCCAAAACAAAACAACTTTGGTTATTGAATTAAAGTAAAATTTTAGAAAATACCTCAATCCCCCCCAAAAATCTGTAGAGTTACAAAACACCGAGGACAAGATAAATAGACTTAGCTTGGTATCACTACAATTAAAGGTAAATCTAAATGTCAAACAATACAAATGTAGATGTGGGCTCACAACATGCCGAATATGATGATACTGTACCAATTAAAGCAAAATTTGGCTTTGGGTTTGCTAATGCTGGAAATGCAATAATGTCCGCTATTGGTTTGGGAACGATTGATATCTATTACATCAAAGTATACGGGGCGGATCTATCTCTCTTAGCTTGGTCTTGGATGGCCTTTATAATTTGGAATATGATTAACGATCCCCTGATTGGTATAATTCAAGACCGAACTAAAACAAGGTGGGGGCGAAGAATACCGTATCTACGGTTTGGTGCCATTCCTTACACTTTATCGTTCATTTTGGTATGGTTTCCATTCATGCACGGTGACATCGGATTATTTCTGAATCATTTTTTGATGTTATTTATTGTTGATACCTTCTTTAGTATGATAGGGCTCATAGGTTTTAGTCTGCCTGCTGAAATGGCAGTTACAGCAAAAGAGAGAACAAAAATTGCCATATTTGGAGTAGTTTTTGGGGCAATTGGACTAATATTACGTTTTACGATTGAGCCTCTTTTTTTGGCTGGAGAACATCCAAATCCACTTCCTTTCCAGATTGCGGTCACAATATTTGGTATTTCTGCAGGGTTGTTAATATTTGTAAGTAGTTATTACATCAAGGAAAATTTATATACACAAAGGGAAGAAGCATACGGATTCGTGAAAAGTATTATTGAAACCTTTAAGAATCGGGCCTTTTTGATAATTGAAGTTGCTATATTTTTCATGGTTATCTTGTCTGAAACGATAATGAACGGATTTATCTACCTATTCGATTACGTCCTTATATTTTCTGAATTATCGTTCATTTTCTTCTTTATCGCTCTCCTTATCTTAGTACTTTTAATAATGTGGATAATGAAAAAGATTGACCGCTGGGGGCTTAAGAAAGTCTTGATCATTGGTAATTTAATTGGTCTGATTGGTTTTATCTTGGCCTTAGTTGTTGGATTGGTATTTAATTCAAGGATTCCGTTTGAATTGGCTGTTTTTGGAATTAGTCTTATTAGTCTGGGTTTGTTATTTTTCATGATTTATCAAGCCCCACTGGTGGGGGAGGCCATCGATTACGATGAGCTACGAACCGGTAAAAGAAGAGAATCCACCTATGCCGGGGTGAACGCCTTTATCACGAAGCCGGCAGTTTCGATCGCTCATGCATTGATATTATGGATACTCGTAATTTTCGGTTTTCAGAAAGGCGGATCGGTGTCTGAACAACCGGCATCCGTTTCCACCGGAGTTTTAATTGCCTTGACAATTGTACCTATTATATGTATCATCATTACGGTCATCGCCTTATACTTTTATCCACTTGAGGGCAAGGATTGGCAAATTAAGAAACGTCACATCCAAGAGGTACATCGGCAAAAGGAGAAAGCGTATTTGGAAAGCTTAAAGAAAAAAGATGGTTAAAATTACACTTCAAAATAAGGCTTCTCTTATAATTGAGTTCAAATACTAATTAAAACCTCAAGTAGCAATAAAATTCCCATTATAATAAAAAAAACTCCTGTGCCTAATTCAATCCACTTTTTAGGTAGTTTCTTTGATATCAAACCACCTAAATAGGCACCAATAAAACAGAGTAATGAGAGCGATAAGACGGCTCCTAACCCAACTTCGAAAGGCGCAATGTAATTTGCCGTTAAGGTAATGGTCATGATTTGAGTTTTATCACCAAACTCCATTAAAAATACGCTAAGTAATGAGAAAAAAAACACACTTTTTATTTTGATCTGGGACTTTTTTGGTAGTTCAGAATCCTCTCCTCCCTCAATATTTGAGTGATTTTGATCTCTATAGAATTTTACCAAAGTAAATGCTCCAAAAAGAAAAAAAATGATAATTCCAAAAATTTCAATCCAGATTAAAGGAATAAAATATGTAAATGAGATGCCCAAAAGAATTCCAATTATCGCCACTAAGGAAATCCCTATGGATGCAGCAACTCCAATTTTTAATGGCTTTTTTTCCCGTGCAGATAGGGCGATTACCATTAACTGGGTTTTGTCACCTAGTTCCGCCAAAAAGATTAGTCCAAATGAAATCAAAAACGCCTCTAAATTGAAATTACTCATTGATTTTTACCTTTTGCGCGTTATTAATCAATCAAATTCTTCGAGTTATTTAGATTTTTACCAAAGAGGATTTAAGTTTTAAGCATAATTTATTTAGGTTAGAGCAATGCCTCAACCTAAACCAAATATCTGTAGAGTAAGTCGCCCTCGAGAGCAAGCAAAGTCCATTTATAATCGATTAAGTCGATGGTATGATATGATTTCTGGATCTAGCGAGGGAAAAATTAGTATTATTGGCTTAGAAATGTTAAAAGTTAAAGAAAACGAAATTATACTTGAGGTAGGATCTGGAACTGGTCGTGCTATTATAGATTTAGCACAATCGGTTGGAGATTCAGGAAAAGTATACGGAATCGATATTTCTGATGGAATGCTTCAAGTTACGCATTCCAAAGTCCAAAAGGCTGGACTCTCAAACAGAACGGAGTTAATTCTTGGAGACTTCATTCAATATCCCTTTAATCCGGATTTCTTCGATGCTATCTTCATTAGCTTCACATTAGAGCTCTTTGATACACCTGATATTCCTAGGGTTTTAAAGAAATGTCTTACACTGCTTAAACCACATGGGCGTTTATGTGTCGTTTCTTTAGCTAAGAGGAATAAACCACTGACTAGACTTTATGAACTAGCACACATCTTATTCCCGAATTTTCTTGATTGTCGTCCTATTTATCCCCTACAAGCAGTGAGAGAGGCTGGATTTCACATTACTACTGTTGAAGAACTTTCTATGTGGGGAATTGCTGTTGAGATCGTATTAGCAGAAAAAATGGCGTGAAAACTTAGATTTCACGACAAATATATGATCTTTTTGATAGATCCTTTTTTTATTTACCTCTATTCAATAAAACATAGGTGAATACAAAATGAATAAAACATTAATTTGTTTAGTAGGTACAACTATCCTTATCACAATCATTACTATCATAGAGTTTTTCATATTTGGTGGCTGGACCACACCGTTTGTGATTTCCAACTGGATTATGGGGTTTAGTTTTTTCTTTTGGATCAACCGGGACGATAATTATATCAATAGTATAATAGTTTCGGTTTTTTTACCTGCTGTCTTTATTGAAGGAGTTTTATGGGGAATTGGCCTTTGGTATGATTATCAACACATTCCAATACTCATTGCATCATTCTATATCTTCTGGAGGAAAAAAGAGTTCGTAAATTTTCGCTATGTAATATTAGCAACTGTCTTCGTTACTACTTGGGTACTTACAGTATATTTTACAGGACTCGCTTACCATGATGTAGGCTTTGCCACTGTGAATCTTCATGGTATGACACATGATTGGTACCCCTATTTTGGGCTGCCAATAGTAATCGTTCTGAATTGTGTTGTCGTCTATTTATTAGTAAAAAAAGAAAATTGAAAAGAATTAATTCCTTAAAAAAATAAATTGCTTACTTGGATAATAGCTTCTACCATAAGCGGTAAGGAAATCGCTAGAAAGGCTTTCCAGAGAATCCCAGTATCCCAAGGCCAGTCGCGCAATTCTTCAATTTGTTCATTAAGGGCATTTAAAACCAAAAGTCTATCAACTAATTCAACACTAGCCCCATCTGGATTTTCCCTGAACTTCTTATACTCCTTATCGAACGTTAGTTGGACCTCTTTGAGTTTTTCATCTTTGTTTGTGATGCATTCTGTATGGACCGATCTTAGCGGAATTATAAAAACCAAAATTGTCGATATACAAATCAGAACTGAATACACGATTAACAATGGAAGTGCAAATCCGAATGTTGGTGGATTATAAATATAGAGTGTAGTTATCGCGATTATTAATGTAGTCATATTTAACGCCCATGCAAAAACATTTTTTAAAGCCAATTCTCCGAGCGGACGTAATCCTCCTGACCCGTCAGGGTGCAGCATTGAAGATTTAACCTTCCATTTACTCATAATATAAATGATTAGAGCCACACCTAGACAATTAACTACCAATAACCCTAACCCAATAAACATAGGTATTTTAGTAGCTAAATCCATAACTCCTGATTCAACTAAGGTTCCAGACACAAATCTACCAATATAGGAATGAAGGTTAAAAGTACCCGTTGCAATCGCAATTGGATTTATTACGAACCATAGAATCCCAACAATTATTATAATTGAAATCCATTTTCTTCCAAACATTCTCCCGATCCATTTATCAACATTTTTACGGTAATCTCCGATAATACTCTCTCTTTTACTTCGGATTTGATCTCCGGTTGCTGCATATTTGGCATACCATTTTTCTATACCATCTAAATCAATCTGATGTTTTAAGAGTTCACCTTGCTTAGTTCCCTCTACCTCTCCCAAAAAGGTATCTCGTGCCTTTATTGCCTGTAAAAATAGTCTCCGACTGAAGATCAATGCTATGAGGAGAGGAAGGATATAACAAAAGTATTCAACAAAACGTGCAAAATTAGTGAAGAGAAGATCTAAGAGATTAGTTCCCACAAGCCATGAGGAGATCACAAAGGTAACTACCACAAATCCAAATATAATGAATACAAGAGAATAATATTTTCGAGCCGACTTACCAAGAAATGCTAATAAGAAGTTTTTAGTATTATAATCATCCTCGGATACATGGTACTCGTGTTTTGCCAGATTCTTTTCATCGATACGTTGCATGAGACCCCGTATAAATTTCGTTTTTGACATGGTTCAAAAATATCAAATTAAGTATTTATAAATTTTAAGATCGTAGTCTGAGGTAAATCTACATGCCTTAGAGAAAAAAATCAATGAAAAATGTTGGGATGAATATTGAATAAGATTACTGCTGTCTATTTCCATGAGCTCTATAACCGGAAAATTTGGGATATCATTAATAATAAATTTCAAAATTTTCCCAAAATGATGGATAAGGAATTAAAGTTACCAAATGTAGAATTAATTGAACCTCCTGCTGCCACGGAAGATCTTTTGTTAAAAACGCATACTGAGGCATATTTTAATAGACTAAAACAACGTTGGGATTATGAGGGTGCACGATTAACTGTTGGAGGTTGTGCTGATGCAGCTCATCGCATCATGAAGGGTGAATTTCGGAATACGCTATGTTTTGGTGTTGCAGCTGGTCACCATGCAGAAAAAGATTCTGCATGGGGTGGGACATATGCTTCAGTCTCCGGCGGGATCCTTGCTACTCTGGAAGCGGAATACGGGTCTGAGGTGAAAATTGCTATCTTAGATACGGATAGCCACCATGGAAATGGCACACGAAACGTAACCTTTGGTCATCAGAATGTGCTTCATATATGTTTTTGTAGTATGGACCGCGTGGAAGATAGCAACACAAAAATTTGCATCAATTCTGGTTTTAACACAACTGATGAGGCGTATTTACAAAAAATAGAGGAACGGTTTATTTCTAACATAAAGGAATTCAAACCAGCTATTATCATTCATTTACTTGGACATGATACTGCAACAGGTGATTATGGCTCTAGAGGTCTCAGTAGAGAATTCTTTCTTAAATTAGTAGATAAAGTGAAACAGAGCGCAGATGATATTTGTGGGGGAAAATATCTTATAAACACCCACGGGGGCTCCAATTTAACGATTTGTGAATATATTCATCCTAGAATTATACGGATCTTAGCTGATTAATTCTCAAAAATTTCATCAAAAAGCTCTTTCATTCCATTTAAGAGTTTAATCCATGTAAATGTTGCATAACACTTAAATTTCTAAACCTTGTTATTTTTTAATTATCAAGTAAAGAGAATTACTCTTTTCGAGGTTATTTAATGTCGATTGAATGGGACAAAGTAATAAGCAAACCAACTAAATCGTTCAAAGTAGAAGGTCAAAAATTATTAGAATTCCGGACGAAAATCGAAGCCCAAGAGCGAAAAATTGCCGACTTAACCAAAACCAGTAATGATTTAAAATCCAAAGTGTCCTCCCTGGAGTCGAAAGTCGCCTCCTTAGAGTCCCAAATAAAGGGTAAAACTGAAAATGTTAGTAGCTTAGAAGGTGAAATTGGTCCTCTTAAAAATACCCTTTCGAGTAAAGAGGCGGAAAATTCAGATTTAAAAAGCGAAATTGCAGATCTAAAAACTAAAGTATCTGGGTTAGAGGACCAGGTGGCTGCAATCCCTAGTTTAGAAAAGGAACTAGAAGATAAATCCTCTTCGCTTACAAGTCTACAAAGTCAGATTGAGTCTCTCCAAAACGACCTCAAATCAAAAGAAACTGCTCTTAACGATAAGGATAGTACAATCGCAGATTTAAATGCAAAAATTGAAGAGCTTAAAGAACTAGTTCCTAAAAAACAGGTGATCATAAAGCCAGACGAGATCGTTAAGGGTGCGGGCTGTCCCAAATGTGGTTGGACAACCGTGGAAGAATACAAGTTTATTGATGGGAAGAAGACACTCACTCGGAAATATTGCCCCAATACATTCTGTAATTGGTCACTTAGGATAGATGAGCTAGAAGCAAAAATCACCGTAAGCGACGCAGCTATTGAAGAGGAAGCTGAAATCCTGAGAATATACAAGGTCCAAAAGGATCAACTTGAAGAGGTTCCAAAATTTGACAGCTCCATGGTCGGAATTATCGGGGATCCCGCTCAGAATACCGTGTGGATCTGGAAAGGGAACGAATCAAACCGATTTGAATACGCCGAAGCCACGGGTTTAGCCGTAACAGTAAAGAATGCTATTATTCATAAGCCTAATGCTAACGTAATTCGGATTAATGAAGGCGAAGAACCAGATAACTTTCCAAAACTAGAATAAATTCTATTTTTTTTTTCCTTCTTACCTTCATATTTTTCCTGCATTTCACTCGTGATTCATTGTAATTTTAACTTGAAATGTCTAACACCGAATTGATCCTCTTTTTTAATTTGATCAAATCCACCTTCGCCCATTAATTGGAGCATTTTTTTGTTCTCAAGGAAAATATCGCCATGGACCTTTTTGATCTTTCGTTTAATCATAATACCAAGGATATGGATTAGCATCTTCGTACCCAAACCCTTTCCTTGCATCGAATCTGCCACGATAACCGCTAGTTCAGCTTCATCTGGGGCGGGATCTAATACATATCGGGCAACCCCAACCATTTTTTCGTTTTCATCTTCTTCTATAATAGCTACAATCGCGAAATTGTTAATATAATCAATGTTAGTGTATTTTTTAATCATTTTTTGAGATGGTTCTCTTTTAGAGGTAAAGAATCGATAATATTTACTCATTGTACTTAGTGAATTGTAGAGGTCAATCCACATCTCCGCATCAGATGGTTTAATTGGGCGCAAGAACACTCGACTGCCATCTCGTATCCGAACCCACTTTTCAAATTTTTTTGGATATACTCCTGCTTCCGGCTTTGTCATATTTCTCACATATACTCATTGTCTTTAATTTAAATAAATATAGTCTCAGTTTTTCTCTTGTTAGAATAGAGAAACCTACAAATAGTTCAACATTAAACGTTCCATTAACACCCAATTGTAAAATTGGGCACGTATAAAAGGAGAAAAATAACATATCTTAAAGACTTTTAACATAATTTAAAGGAGAAATAATTATGCTTGAATCATTTTGGTGGTGGACAGACGAACAGAAAGCCTTTGCTAAGGATGTCGATGATTTTGTCGACAATCACATCCAACAATCTGAGGAAGCCTTTTGGGAAAAACGATTCCCATGGGATGTCATGGAAAAAGTTGGTGAAAAAGGCTATATGGGTGCAGGTGTACCAAAAGAATACGGTGGATTAGATTTAGGAGCTATAGGTTCATGTATTGTTGCTGAAGGGCTCGGACGGTTGTACGCAGTGGGTCATGTATTCGTTGTTTCGATGTTAGGAGGTCTGCATCAGCTGCTCATATTCGGGACTGATTCGCAGAAGGAGAAATATCTCCGGCAAATCTCCGCAGGAAAAGTGCTTGGGGCTGTTTGTATTACTGAACCCTTCGCGGGATCAGATGCCGCAAACGTTTTCACGACGGCAACAAAGGATGGCGATAAATGGATTTTAAATGGGAAAAAACGAATGATTACAGCGGCAGCTGCAGCAGGGCGTTATTTTGTTTATGTGAAAACCAGTGATGATCCTGATGACCGTCGACAATACCGGCATATAACTGCTTTCGTTGTCGATCGAGGTGTGAAAGGGTTTTCGCTTGAAAAAATCAATGCCCTGATCGGATTTGATAATGTCCCAAATGGCTACATCGATTTTGAAAACGTTGAAATTTCAGACGAACAACGTGTTGGTGGCGTCGGTCAAGGCTGGCAAGTCATGATGAGCGGTCTGAATTTTGAGCGCCTCATTGGGGCTGCGGTTGTCGGTGGCGGCTTAGCAGACATCTTAAAATTGGTAAGCCATTACATGGAACGCCGAGTACAATTCAAACAACAGGTAAAACGATTCACTAACTTACAATTTGATTTTGCTGACCTAGTAACTCGGTACAATATTGCCCGCCTTATTACGTATCACTCCGCATATCTCTTGGATCACACGAAAGATCTAAAATTGACCGAGATGGAAACGGGGACATGGGCCTCGATCGCGAAACTCTATAATACAATAGCTGCGCGGGACTGTGGATTACAAGCGGTCCAAATAACGGCCGGTGATGGGTTGACCCGCTTCTATCCTATTGAACGCTTAGTGCGTGAATCGAAAATAGGAGAAATCGTTGCTGGGACAACGGAAGTTCAGAAGATGATTATCTATCGAATGACCTTACAAAAGCGGGGATTCTTAGACCTCAAACACCACTTTAAAATACACCCCGAACTTGGAGTACCCATTATCACTAAGGAGCCCAGTCCTTGGCAAGGCAAAGATATCAATAAAGAAAATATCTTGAAAATTTTAGCGGAAGACTACAAGACCAATCCCGGATTATACATGACACCTGATGATCTCAAAAGTACCATTAAAGGGAGCCGAAAGAAAATTGTCGAGACGGTTCTCGAGTTAGAACAAGATGGGTTAATAGTTACATTAAAACATCCCAAGTCTCAAAAATTACTACTCGCGAAAGCAAATTATCAAGGACTAAGAAAAGCATACCCGAAAGAATTCTACCGCTGGTTCCCCGATTGGGTCAAAGAAGACGAATTCATGATGGAAATGACCAAATTTTAACCATCTTTTCTTTTTTTTTACTTTTTCTACTGCTCTACGGAGCGCGAAAATCCAAAATACAAAATGACTAGACTGATTATATGTAAGATCGGCCCAAGAAATTCATAAATAACTGGATCCATGAATGCCAAGATTGTAGCTTGGGCATTTGGAATAGCAAATACTACGCCTAATTCAAACAAAATCATCCCCACTGCGATAAGCAGCGAATTTTTTCGAACTTCCCCTGAAGAAGTTGCTGCTAAATAGAAATACATGACTGGAAATCCTAAAACTACCGGAAGGAAAAACGGTACTTGATATAGAAATAGATTTTCCTGAACAAAATAATTCACTATGGATAAAGTCAGCAATATTATCGTTAAAGCGGAGAATATATACTTTGTTTTGATAATATACCGTTCAAGGACGAAATACAGGATGCAAATCCCTGAATACGAAAAGAGATTATAGCCTAGCTGTAACCAAAGCTTCGTTGGTTCATTGATCAAATACTGATCTACCCCATCATATAAATAGACATATACAAGCAACGACACACAAATTCGGGCTATTAAAGATAAAAAGAGAAACAATGCAACTCCTAATTTATATGGTGTCTTATCTTTTCTATGGATTAAATAAATTCCCAAAGAAGTTAACCCAAGAACCACCACCACGATTATCCATAAAATTATTTCAATTATCCAAAATTCATGTGCCACACTCATTCACCCTTTTAAATTACTCTGGAAATAAAACTAACTGACTACTTTTAGTATGGATTAAGAATAAAAAGCTGTTGAAATAAATTACAATTCAATAAATAGAAAAAAAAAACGTGAGAGAAAATGAACGAAATCCGTGTGAATAGTTGGAATGAATTGCACGATATTTTATTCAAAGATTGGTATAAGGAAAAGATCGGGCGCTATAGAGCACCTCAAGCTTTCCGAGGGCTCTCAGATAGTAATTATAAACTCAAAACAACCCTAATGCGATTACATGGCCCCTACACTAAGTTAGAATCCCATCTTTTAGTAAACTTCCGAAGGTACTCTGGCTTAGAAACAGTGCATTTTGACTCTTTGTGGCACTGGATGTCTATTGGGCAGCATCATGGCCTGCCATCACGACTATTGGATTGGACCTATTCTCCTCTAGTGGCTATGCACTTTGCTACAGCAAATATAGAGAAATTCAACGTAGATGGTGTCATTTGGGTTGTTGATTTCTCGAAAACCTATGATTTACTCCCCCAGGATCTTAAGGAAGCCGCAGAATCGATTAGTTCGCCTATTTTCCCCATTGAAATCCTTGATGACGTGATTACTGGCGATACCCAATCGTTAAAAAATGTGAGGGCGGCATTGAAAAAGTTAAAGTCGATGGGAAAGGAGGCGTTCGTGGTGTTTCTGGAGCCCCCGTCAATGGATGATCGGATCCAGAATCAATTTGCCCTCTTTTCTTTTATGTCCGATCCAACTATATGTTTAGATGATTGGCTTCTCAAGCAGGATATTCCTGGTTTATGGCGAAAAATCATCATCCCTGCAGAACTCAAAGGAGAAATTCGGGATAAATTAGATCAATCCAATATTTCAGAACGGATATTATTCCCCGGACTTGATGGCGTTAGCAAGTGGCTCGCTCGTCATTATGGGACAATCAAAAAGCCTTCTAAATAACTGAACTTTTCTTTAATAATCCTGGTAACTCATCATTTTTGAACTGCATATGTCCCCCAAACAAACAGATCGTTCGCGCCCATGGATGTATAAATAATCCGTTTTTTAGATTTTTCGAGATGAAAGCTCGGTATTCCCCATCAGGATAGGGGATAACAACCCACTCACCTTCCTCCTCCATCTCAGCGGGTTTGAGGGTAAACCATTGATGATAGGGATCTAATACATACCATATTTCACCGAATTCATACTGCTGCATGCGTCTTTTGAACTTTTCATAAAACTCATCGAGTAATGGAATACACTTTTTACGCTCAGGTAGCTGGTAAGTCGTGGATGGGGTTCTTGGGGTCATACAGGGGTTCTTCTTCCCCCCAACATTCACAAATTTAATCTCTTTAAAAAATTTGCGAGAAATTTGTTTCATTTCATTATCCTTCATTGAGGGCGCGTTCCATCCTGAGGGTAATTCCTTGCAGATATTCCCCTTACTATCCACCCAATTTTGAGGATTACCTCTCCAGCTCTGAATGTTGACTTTCATATCGCTTCATTTTTTCTGATTAATTATTGGAAGTTCGATAGATGATGCATGAACTTTATTCCGTTCAACTGTAATTGTCGGCGTCCCTTCTTCGGGGTATCTCGCAAATGTATCTTTATCCGCACCACCAATACATATTCGCATTCGATATCCCCTCCGCAGTACAATGGAGGTTGGATATAGCGCAAATTTAAGTTCAGTAAGTTCTCCAGGAACCATTGCTTCCATATCTTGTCTTTTATAGGAATGGTATGGGATTATCATTTTATATGGGGGCGCCTCTGTAGAAAGTTTTCGATGTATTAGACGGATTTGTCCATCAGTTACCCAGTGAATCTTTCCTTTTTCATCGAGAAATTCGAAGTGAATGATAACCATGCCGTCCTCATGGGTTGACTTCAAGGATAAGTTTACAATAGGGTGGCCCGTTATTTCTATGTCTTGCTCAAGTGGATCGCTTGTATAGCACAATAATTTTTGGTCTGCTTTCTCTCGTTCGGGATAGTTGATTGGCAGACTTAAAAGAGTATACCACCGATTCCGTATTCCTGTAGTGGATTCGTAATCAATTGTATAGTCATCCGAGCCTGCTTCCTCTTGAGGCTGTATCTGCGACAAGTATTTATCCTTATCCAAATACCATGATACCATTTTTTGATTTGCTGGTGGCCAAATTTTGGTTTTTTTCCATTTTTCCTCCCCCATCGTATAATAGTAAAGCACTTTTTTAGAACCAAATTTTTGGCTTAAACAATCGCGGTAAAACTTAACCCAGGCGCTGACTTGATCGGCTTTATGGGGATCTGCCGCTTTCTTGTGGTGATGGTAGGGATTGGCACGGAATTTATCTCTATGGCAGCCATCAGTAATGACCGCCTTTTGAGGATTACTGAAGTTCAGAAATCGGAGAATTACCGCATCAGCGGTTGTCGAATCTTGCCAAGATCCGAAGGTGTACATTGGCACCCCTCCATTTTCGATCATTTGCTTCTTCGAAAATGTGCTAAGTTTATCGATAGTGTCGCCTTCTTCATTTAAGGGATCATCCCGCGTTTTTACTTTTTCAAAATAATCACCAGGATGACTGTTCAGCTCGTGAATCTTCTTAATTTCATTAAGAGTCTCTTCCCATCCTTCAGATTCTACAGGTAATACACTCCTCACAGCGATAGGTGCAATCGTGCCATACAACTTATCATATGGTTTCATTATTTTCAAATTTTTTCCTTCTGTTGTATCAAGTGCCTTGCCTAAGTTCGTCCAATGGTTGATAAATCCTTCACAATAGCAGCCTCCTGGAAAGCTTGCATGTAAATACATGTCCCACGGATTATGCTTTGTAATTGTAGATTTAATTGCTGGATGGTTCAGCACCGCCGTTAATTCTGAGGTTACGCCAGAGTAGGAATTCCCATAGGTTACTACATTTCCATCTGACCAAGGTTGTGAAATGATCCAAGTCGCGAGCTCTGCCCCATCTTTAATTTCTTCAGCTGAAAATGGATAGGGGCGAGTGCCATAAGACGCGCCAGTACCTCGAACATCCACCCACGCAACTGCTAATCCGTGTCTGGTAAAGTTCTTAACAACCCATGGTTTACGAGGCGGCTTCATTAGCCATTTAATCGGCCATTTAAATTTATATGATCTCCAATATCGAGTTTGCACAAGCACGGTCGAAACCTTCTCACCATCTTCTAAACCTTTAGGCAAATATACATCCATGGCGAGTTTTACTCCATCTCTCACGGTAATATAGACCGGGTTTATGCTATAACCCTTATACTTGGGATTTCTTACAGATTCATCGTCATATTCAAACGGGTAGTTTTCATCCATCAAAAATCACCTACACTGGTATTTTTTTGAGATACTCTACGCCCTCACTAAATTTAATATTCCGCTTAGCGAGTTCTTTTACGAATTTATCAACATTTAAATCCGGGCACCCTTCTGGAGGATATACTCCAGGTGTGGATATCTCTCCATTAATCATCATCTGTGTTGCCACGGAAGTAGGGGTTGCTGTTTTTGGACCTTCGGGACCACTTATCCCATAAACCAAGCGAATATCCTTTCTTTTTTGCTTTCCAATGACTTCAACTCGGTTTGCTGCCAAAACAACCCGTTCCTCAACATTACCTGCAAATAAAGGCATGATATCAAGGACTAACTTGCAAATAACTTTCAGAACAAATACGTGTTTTAAGGGGAAAGTTAGTTGTTTGTCGATCGCCCGTGTTATATCAATATCCGACTCAGGCCTCACGCCTCCTTTACAGATAACCTCATCAGTATCAATGTATCGAGGGATGCTAACAGGTTCTGGATGGCCCGTATAATACAACGCTACTCGCCCTGCGGGGTCTGGGAAATGAACAATTTCTCTCCCCGTCAAAGCTTGGACCCATTGCTTCTTTCCATCTAAATAAGCTGGTACCTTCCCCATCGCAATATGGGTCCAATGCATCAGCTGTCCAAGCCCAATTGTCTCGCCAGTATCTACGAACCAGAGCACACGGATCGAACCCACTTTATCAAGCTTACTTGCGCCAATTCTTGCCATGGTGTTCGTAATCCCAGGTGAAGACCCAAACCCGGTACGGAAAACTAATTCTTCTCGTTCAACCTGTTTGTGCATATTCAATATTATTTCCGTTGCATCATGATCGTCGCAAATATCAACATAGTTAATCCCTGCTGAAATGGCGGCTCGTGGAATCCAATCCAGAAATTCGAAGTATGGTCCGATATTATTCACAACTACTTTATGATCTTTTAACACCTCTACCAATGTATCAAACTCTCGGACATCTAACCCCTTAAATGAAGCCCGACTTCCTAATTCATTCGCAAATTGCTGTCCGACAACTTCATTTACATCGGCGATAGTGACATCAAATCCACTCTTCACTAAATCCATGGCCATGAATTGCCCCATCTTACCACAGCCACCTAAAATAATAATACTCATCTAATTTCCTCCACTTGATAATCATGTCTCATAATATTTGAGTGCAAATTGAGATTTATGAACATTTGTATGGGCTGCTTTGAAAAAAAAGGAAAAAAGGCATTATTTACGCCGCTTAATGATATAGATTAACACTGCCATGATGGCTACTATTGCTAAGAGAATATAAATCAGAAGATCTAATGGAATCGGAAATGCTCCAGGGTAATCCGCAGGGTCCCTTGGATCGGTCCCCGCCCCGACTTCGTCGCCATCTGAATAACCATCGTCATCCGAGTCAGGATCGCTTGGATCTGTGCCATGGATGTAAGTTTCGTGATCCACCGTCAGCCCATCGCCATCTGCATCAAGTCCGTACTTCACGAGATATGCATCAATTTGGTTACTCGGACCCGTATATACAGTTCCCGTAAGGTAAAGATTACCATGGTTGTCAATTGCAATATACCTCCCAGATTCGTAGGCTGGATTCCCAAAAGTGATGTTCCATTGGCGGTCCAGTGTGGAATTATATTTACTGATCACAGCATTATAGTTTGATTCACTAGTGTTCCAAGAAGATCCGGTCAGATAGAAATTTGAGGCGTTATCTCTTGTTAAGCCCCAGCCAAAATCGCCGCTGCTACCACGCCAAGCTTCCCATCCAAGAGTGGTGCCCGTTGTTTTATCCATCTCAACTATAGCAAAATCAGTGCCGCTTGTAGCACTATACCACCAAGTATCTCCGCCTACAAAAACTGAGCTCCCTTGTATGACTAAATCGCGCCCTCGATCTAAATTGGATGATCCCCAAGTTGCATTCCATTGCAAAGAACCACTTGAATTCCATTTTGCCAACATTAGATCTTCCTGACCATTGCCCCAGCTTTCAGTCTTTCCAGCGACAAATACTTCACCATTTGTGTCAATGGCAATTCTCCTTCCCTCTTCATCCTGAGATCCATTAATCTCACCATACCATTGCCATGCTAAAGAGGAGTTAAACTTCTCAATAAAGAGGTCATTCCCATCTGACAAAGTACCTCTTTTTCCCGTGATATAGATTGAATCATTGTCATCAACTTCAATACCGTAACCAGTATCGTTATATACATCACCTCGATGAATCTGCGTATCCAGCTGCCCATTGGGAAGATATTTGATTAAAAGGGCGTCATGACTCACTCCGCCGATCGAACCATCGCTTGTATATCCAGTTAAATAACAGTTTCCCGCACTATCGACTGCAACATCATAACCCACGTCCTCATTACCAAGATAATCATAAGTTACATTCCAGAGGAGGCCTCCCGACCAGTTGTACTTTGCTATAAACGCATCGGACTTTGGTTGTAGGCTTATATTCGTATCTCCTGTAATGTACACATTACCTGCATTATCCACTGTTATTCCCTCACCATTTTCATAGGAAGGACTCCCCCACGTACGATTCCACTCTTGTAAATATTCTGGAGCTACATCGCTACTGTGAAGAGTAGCTGGTTGATCTAAGGGACCAATGGAAAAAAAACTGAGGCTAATCCAGGCGTATGTCATTGGACAGATCAGAAGCAGCGAGATAATTATAAACCCTAACTTTTTTCTTGAACTAATTTTTGTTACATGCATCTTTTAATCCAATCCTTTAAATTGTCGAGTGTCTTGTAATTTTCCTTCATTGAAAAATCATATTATGTGATTCAAATTATAGGATGGATTGCTAAAAAATATTCCTACGGCAATTCATACCTTCACTTTCCCATCCAGAATTTGCTGAAATATCGCCGCCGTTAAGGGTATATATTTCTTCAAGGATGCATTCCAGAAATAGAGCGGATCTTTCACTATTCCCACATCATAACCCTCTTTTCTTAAATCAAACTTAATTACCTTAAAGGTGCCCCCTGTCAATTCCAGATCATCACAAATACGGAGAATAACAGGAATTGAATATATTGGTAGAACGTCAAGGATAAATCGCGAAAGATCTTCAAAATCAAATTTAAGGTTGGGATCTAGCTTTAACGCGGCCATACCTGCCCGCCCTTCTGTATCTGGAATTTTTACTCCATAAACTGTTGAGGAAAGTATTGCATCATAGGAATTGAGAATCGATTCAACTTCTAAGGTAGAGACATTCTCACCTTTCCAGCGGAAAGTGTCTCCCGTTCGATCATAAAAGGATAGCCAGGCATCCTCATGCAGCTCGATCATATCTCCAGTATTGAAGTACGAATCCCCATTTCGAAGAACATTATCCATTATTTTCTTCCTGGTTTTTTCCTCATCCTTATACCTTGCAAGGAAATCCTTCTTATCCAATTTCACCAAGGCCATCCCAATATCACCTGGCTTTTTACATTTACTGTGGAATCCTTTCTCATTTTTATAAAACTCGCCTGTATCTGGATTAACTTTCACCAAAATCATCCCAGGCATGGTATAGCGTCCAATCATACCAGGTTTTTCTTCCAAATTTATAAAAGCTCGGTGCCCCTCTGTGAGCCCATAATATTCATAGATATGGGCTACTTTAAATCGGGATCTAAATTTCTCCCATATTTCTTTCCTTAATCCAACACCAACCATACAGCGTAAGGGAGTATTTTTCTCATAATCTGATGGTGGTTGATTGAGGAGATATCTGGGCATCTCACCGACGTAAGCGGCATATGTGCAATTGTATTTCTTAACATCCTTCCAATAATTCGAGGCTGAAAAACGCCTTGCGATGGCTGAGGCAGCTCCCGATAATAGGGATCCCATCCAGCTCTGCCCAATTGCAAGGTTGTGATATAAGGGTGTTGCGAGATAAACAACATCATCTGGAGTTAAATTAGCCACACTTTTCGCAAGGAAAAGACCTTGTGTAAACAACTTCTTTTGTCCCATTTTAATCGCTTTAGGTAGTCCCGTCGTTCCGCTCGAGAATATATAATAGACTATTTGATCCAAGGTTGAATTGTGAGTCGTCTTAGGATTAGAGCCCGACACCGACTTCAGTTCCCCTGATAGATCTATAAAGTCGTGAGGTAGATCTTCGTTGTTGTTGATGATATACACTTGATCGTTCCTATAGCCAAGTTCCTCAAAGATCTGATTAAACGATGGAAGGCTTTCTCCTCCTATAATAAGGTATTTTGGCTCCACTCTAGTGAAGGAATGTGTTAAAGCTTTCTTTTTTTGATTAAAATTGATTAAGCCAGAGATCCCTTGTATTTTATTAATTCCCCCTGCAACAAAAAGATATTCAGGCGAATTTCTGAGCATCAATGCTATCGCCTGTCCGGGCTTCAATCCTAGTTGATGAAAATAATTTGCAATTTTATTAATCTCTTCATTGAAAGCTAACCATGTCCAAGACTTGTCTTCAAATAAAACTGCGGAATTTTTTGGCGTTTTTTCTGCTAAATCTTCAATCAGCGTGCCAATACTTTGATTCGGATTCCTATTCACAACATCGACATCACGCGCTAACCGATCTAAAAAGGCCGCTTCTTCTTGAGAAAATCCTACCATAGAGTCTCACCACAACTTCACTAAACAAGATTTTAGAAAAAATTAGCAATATAAATTTTAGCTGATTCTTAAGAAAAAAAAGGAAAAATTTGCGGATTTATCTCTCCACTACTATCTAAAAGGCTGTCTGATCACGGTCTTCATTTTTTCAGGTTTAACCCTGCGCGGATCACTCAAATAAATCTCGTGATGGTATTGTCCCCACACCTTTCCATCGAATTTACCCCCCTGTTCCTCAATAAATGCATGAATCTTCATAATATTCTCAGTTTCTTCGGAATACGACCCGATATGTAAGATTTGGGCAGCTTTGCCTTCGGTATATTTCCCGAACCGGAGTTTGGAGAACGAGGGGGGGAGTTCATCACCCTTCTTATCTTTCACTTGCAGGATTGCTTCATCAAACTGCTCTTTTGTTATCCAATCTGGAACCATCATCATGGAAATCCAAATCCAGTTATGTTTCTTCCCCTCTCGAAAATCATTCATATCGTCTGCCCACCATAACGCCTCTGGTGGCATGACAACATAGTCTTTCCCTATACCTTTGCTCATGAACTTCAACGTGTAACCGACTGGATAGAGAATCGCGTAAGAATCTTTGAACTCTTGGCATGTATTTGGATTTCCCGTCCCTTCAACCATTAAATATTGGATTTCAGGAACTTCAACTTCCACTACCTTACCTGGTGGGGGCTTGTAAAGAGTCTTCCATTTCTTCTTAAAATCTATTTTGACAGGCATTTTTCTTTACCTCATATTTTTTACTAATGAGCGAAACACTCGGATTGAGTATTTCTTTTCTCTTAGTTGCCTTCCTTAATTTGGGGCATGTTATCGAGGAAATCCTTGCCACATTTAGCGCAGATGTAAGTGTAGAAGTGAATTCGACCTCCACAATCACAGCGCCAGCGCTCGTCTAATGTCTTTAATCCTTCCTCGATCCCTAGTTTTTGAAGGAGTTGGAGATTGTCTTGTATTTCATATCGATATGCGTATTTCTTCTCCCCTTGATGTGTTGTCTGGAGTTTTTTCGTAACTATCTTACAGGGGAACTCCTCACACTCAGAGCAGAATTGAACCTTCTTTTCAGATAGGGCGCAGATCCGAATCTTGCATCCAAACTTCGAGGTGCGCTTTTGCTTCTCTTCCGAACGACATCCTTTACAAGTCTTATCAAAGCTCGGGCAAGCAAAACACACGACACCACAGGAACTTATCCCTTCGATAGTGATCTTACTCATCCCATTTCATCTCCTTTATTTCTTTCATGAATTTTATGAGCCAATCCAATTCACCCTTGACACGATGGTAAGGACGCTCAAACAAAGCCTTTACAATAAAGAGATAAGGATTTTCCTTCTGCGTTTTTGCAGGTTCTCCTGCAATTATTTGATCAGGATCTTCTTCAGCGATTTCATCAATATGCTCTAACTTCTCTACTATGTCCTTGAAAACGTATATGGCACTCTCTAAACCCTTTTTATATTCACTGAGGACCTTGAGTTTGTCTTCTTTTGAGAGGTGATTAATTCCTGCAAGACCTAGATCAAACATGTCTTTAGGGTGGGGTGGATTCGTTAAAGCAAGTTTAATCTGGTGTACCAAAATTTTAGACCCGCTTTCTGACATAGAGTAGATTTTTTTGGCAGTCTTCACTCCGGTAACTTCCCTTTTCCCAATAATCAAGCCTTTTTTGTTTAATTCATCCAAACTTTTGTAGACTGTTGAAAATTTTAAATCAACCCAGTGATCCATTCCTCGGGTCTCTATAATTTTATTAATTTGATACCCATACATTGGTCCTTCAGACAGAATTAATAATACTGCTAAATTTGAAGGAGATAATAATTTGTGTTCGTATTTTTCTATTTCATTGTTTGAATTCTTGTCTTTTGAGTTTGTCATTTTTTTTACATCACAATATTCTACTAATAGAATGCTCCACTAGTAGAATATATAAAGATTCTCATCGCGCGCACGCATCTTTGGAAAATGATACCTTTTAAACAGTATAATTTTTATAAAATAATTGATCAAGAACACCTAGCAAAAGATCTTAGAGGGATTCAAAATCGAGAAAGAACTGATACAAGGTATAATATATTCACAATTTGATGAAAAATATGGCCCTATTGCTATAGCTTGGCTCCCGCCTGATTTACCCCTGACAATAAAGGATTATATTAGTTTTAAATCCATGAATTTATTATCGGGAGAAGAGGGAATAGTTCCCAAATCCTTGGCAATAATCCCATTTCCATCTAAAAATCTGAAGGGCTTGATTAAATCTCTGGAAATTAGGGATAAAACCCGTCGCGGTGGTGTCATTGATAGTTCTATTACGGTAATTTTCGATGAAGTAAATGATCTCATTTTTTACAGGAATATTCATGATGTCGAGCATCTGTTCAATGCTGCTGCCACTAGAATAATTCAACTGGTGGAAGGTAATGCCGATAAGTTGAAAATTGAAATCGCATTAAAGGAGTTTTATGACCAAATTACGAGCTCATTCTTAACCTCAATCCAGAAAAAAGAAAAATCGAGGGGATCTGAAAGAAGCCTGATTCTACTTTTCAATTTAGCTAAAAAAGATTTAGATAAAATTGTTCATGAAATAATTTTGGGCAATCCTGTCATTGTTACCGGTGATAAACCCCTCGTTGAACTTGTCCTCAATACCCTTGCGATCTTTTCTGGCGGTACTCCAGAAATCGTCTATTGGACCGAAGAACATACCTCTGGAGATATTATCGGGGGTCCCCCTTATCTGGTTGAAGTCTTTAAAAGTTATACCATCCTGGATTTAAAAAACGGGAAGGTAATTAATGGTAAATCAAATAAATTCAGTAAAAAGTTACTAAAACGCGCTCGTCAATTAGATTCTGATCATGCTGAGCAATTGATTAAGAAAAATATCACAAAATTTTTCGCAGCTACCAACTTATGTCTAAAAATTGTCACCAATAAAGTGGCAGAAGAAGAAATTGATCGGTTTATTTCTGATTTGGATATCGATGAAATTGATTTGATTGAAACCTATACGAAGTTTAAACACCCTGATTTAGCTGATCAAATCTCAGAAACGGCTACTCACTGCCGAAAGAAGATGAGTAAAATCATGAGTGGATTTGAGAAACAAAAATGGTGATTTGAGGGGTTCAATTGGTAGATATTAAAGAAGTATTAATAAATTATTTCATCTATTTCATCGGTATGGGAATAATAATAGTTTTATGTTTTTTTGTCTTTATTTCAAAACCCCATGGTGCTCCGCTTCCTATTTTCGACCCCACAATTGGTAATTTCTACAATATGGTTACATTTGGACTCGGATTAGACTCTACAGTTTTAATATGGACAATAGGAATTTTTCTGATCTACCGTTGGAATAAAGGTGGGCGCTCAAATTCTTCATTACTCGTATGGGGTCTTGGATTTCTAGTTTACAGCATTACGTTTATCGCTCACATTTTTAGAGCATGGGGGAGTGATTTTATGTGGGCCAATGAAAATTCATCACCCGAAATTTTTTTCATTTGGCGGTTTGGGATGATTATATGGGCGGGCGCATCCTTATATGGAATTCTTAGGATATTGGTCGAGGATAAAAAGAAGCAAATTATTCCAACAATTGTTGTAATAATTGCAGGATTTTTATGGTTTATCTATGGCTTATTCTTTGCTAATGTTCCTGTCGATGAAAGAATAGAGACGATGATGTACGGCTTTCTCTTTACTATTTGGATCCCTATCTGTTTCTCAATTAGCTATATCTTTTTAGTGTACGGGCGTAAATCTAATACTACTGGACCAAAAATTCTTTTTATTGGATATCTCGGATTGACCATCACCTATATGGCTTGGGCCCCGTGGCATTTTGGTGATGTCGTTTATATTTACTTTATTTGGTATTTTCTCTTTCTACTCTCACTTGTACCCATTCTCATTGGATTTGTATTGCTAGCAAAAGAATCCGAAGAAAAGTAGAATAAAGATAAAATTTAAGCTCGCTTCTTGGCGCCTATGTAACTCAAATGATCTTAAGCGAGAAATCTATCCAGAATAGTTCATAAGCATAGATATAAATATAAACAATTATGAAATTAGTAATAATTAGGATGAGTTGATGGATTATGTCAAAAAAAGAACCAGAAATGCCGCGTAATCATCAAATACAGCTTTTATGCTTACTCGGAATGGTAAATGTATTGGTCATTGATACTGTTGCAGGTCTTTTTGGTTTGGGAACCACAGTTGTTTTGGGTTTTATTCCCGTTTGGATACGTTTAATTCTATTTGGAATCTTCATGTTCTTCGCCCTAACCCTCATTATCAGATCACATAACGCATTATTTGGAAGTGGGCATGAGCCGCCGGATCATCTAGTAACTGACGGGATTTTTCAGCAGCTCCGCCACCCCATGTATACTGGAGTAATACTGATTTACTTCTCTTTTGTCCTTCTAACAGCCTCTCTGGTCGGTTTGGGTTTGTTAATTGGGATTATACTAATATACAATTTCACATTAATGGACCCTGAAGAGGAGTTTCTCGAAGACGCGTATGGCGACCAATATCGCGAATATAAAGAGACCACCCGTAAGTGGGAACTTGGATAATCTTTTCCTACCTTTTTTGAAATTAATGCTTCAAAATGTAACCGATCCTTTATAATTGGTCCGCTTTTTTTCACCTAAGAGAACAGGAGATTGAATCGATGACCACAAAAGAGAAATCTTCAAAAGAAAGAGAGATGCCAAGAGCGCATCTAGTTCATTTCCTATCAGCCTTTATAATAATTTTGATACTGATCCTTGATGCTGCCGTTTTTGACTTCTCAACACAGGTTCTGAGCTTTATTCCCTTTGTTATTCGCATTATTTTATGCGGGATTTCATTAGCTTTTGCTATAATATTCGTGATCAGAGCACATAACGCGTTGTTTAGCGATAAAGATGAACCCCCCTCCCATCTAGTTACGGATGGAATCTTAAATCAAGTCCGAAATCCTATGTATTTTGGAATACTGCTGCTCCACTTAGCTTTCATTCTTCTTACCATGTCCTTAATTGGATTTGGTGCTTGGATCGTCGTTGTTATCATTTACGATAAACTAGCGAGTTACGAGGAAGAAGTTCTTGAGGAGATGTTTGGTGAAGAATACCGCGAGTATAAACAGCGAACTTCGAAATGGATTCCCCATTAATTCCCTTTTATTCTCTTTTTTATTTACCTTTGGAGTTTTTCACGTAATTCAGGATATTTGAAAGGATCTGATTAGATTCTGCGTACTTTTCGAGCATGAACATCCCAGTAAAGTTCCAGAAGACTAAATGCCGACACCCTGCTTTATAGAAATCCTCCACTATTTTAATTACTTCCTCTTCAGTGCCGTGCACGTAGAATTTTTCAATGCATCTGTCAGGGATTTTCTCGATCGCGCCCATTGCTTCTTCACGGCTTAACTTAATTGGTACGTAATCTGTGAGTGGATTGATGCATTCCTTGTTTAAAATCTGGCAAAGCGGGTGTTCGTATCCTTCTTCGGTGAATAATGAGTCAAATGCAGTCAATACCCAGGCTTTTCCTAATGTTGTGTTCATGATCTCATGGCTGTCATTATGATCGTTACTCAGTACTGTATAAACGTAATGTGCTGGAGTAAATTTCTCGAAATTTCGATTAAATTTCTTAGCACTATTCTGAATTATCTTTAACTTCAATTTATAATCCTTTAATGTTAGGTTTACTGGAATCCATCCATCCGCCAACTCACCTGCGAGCCCAAGCATAACCGGTCCATGTGCTCCTAACCAAATTTGAGGGAGCTTTTCTTTATCATAGGGTTCTAACCCCAGAATTGCATCTTCTAACTTCCAAAACTGCCCATCATAATTTACCTTTTGACAGGGATTGTCGAGAAATAATTTAATAATACGCAGATTCTCTGCTAACTTGGATACTGGCTTTTCGTAGCTGAGACCGTACGGAACGATATTTTCTTTCTCACCAGCTCCAATGCCAAAAATAACTCGTCCTTTGGAAATATGGTCCAATGTGAGCATAGTTTGCGCCATTAAAGCCGGATGCCTCCGAATAGTCTCGGTCACTGCGGTCCCCATCTGAATCCTTTCAGTAACTGCTGCATGTGCGCTGATAAGTGCGAAGGTTTCTAAATACGTATGGGGGGTCGGCTGGAAATTAGCGAGCGGTATCAGATCAGGTGTCCAGATTGCATCCGGAATCCAACCTTGAAAATGATCTACATACCACATTGAATCATAGCCAATTTCATCTAACTTCTTCGCAACCTTTATACTTTTATCCGCAGGCGGCACTATCTGGGCAGGCACCCCGATTTTCATGTCTGAAATATCCATTCGTATCACTCGTAATTGAAATAAACCAAAATTTAATCTCTTTTTTTAAAGATAATTTTATTTTATTGATATCTAAAAAGTCATAATAATAATTTTTATGGAGACAGGAAAAATTTGACAGAATTAAAAGAGTGCGTGGTTGTCGATGCCATCCGCTCCCCAATGGGGCGGTCCGGTTGGAAAGCTGCAACCAAAACGGGGCAATTTTTCTATAGTACTGCACATGAGTTAGCGTCTCAAGTGCTTTTAAATTTAGTAAAGCGTGTTCAGGATAAGGCACCTCAATTTAAACCAGAAATGATTGAAGACGTTGCATGGGGTTGTTCTTCCCAATTTGGCGAGCAAGGTGGGAATTTAGGTCGGATTGCCGTTATAGTGGCGGATTTGCCAGACTCTATTGCAGGACAAACAATCGATCGCTATTGTAACGCTGGTTTAC
>JAEOSY010000185.1 GCA_016840125.1 Candidatus Helarchaeota archaeon
AATCCAAGCAGTACTGCTCTCCCATAATCATTGGGACCATACCGGCGGTTTAAAAGGACTCTCAAAAATTAATTCAAATCTAACCGTTTTCAAACCCACATATTCTAATAAGCCCAGAGAACTTTTTACAAATCTCATTACCACGGGTACATTAGGCGGCCGGTTCAGCATTCAAGAGCAAGCTCTGGTTTGCTCAACAAAAAACGGTTTAGCATTAATAACCGGTTGCTCACACCCAGGCCTCGAAAATTTCGTGGACATTGCCAAGAGGTTTGGATCCGTCCATGCTGTAATTGGCGGCTTCCGTGGGTTCGATAAATTTGACGCTCTAAGGGGTATTTCAATAATTATGCCTTGTCATTGCACATCACATAAACCAGAGATCCGGAAGTCATTCCCAGATGCTTATGAACTAGGTGGTGTGGGAAAGAGGCTGGAGCTTAGTGATTAAATTGATTAGAAATATTAGAAAGAAAAAAAATTTAAAAACAAAAAAATATTCACATTTTTACGAAGCTCCATTTGGTAATTGTATTCTGGAAAAAGAGCTTGTGATTCTTAATAGGGAGCTTTCGGGCTGCAAGAGTGTTCTGAGTGTGGGCTGTGGCCCAGCAGTGCATGAGATTCAACTTGCGAAGGTAAATCCGGATTTGGATATTATTTGTCTTGACCCATCAAAAGATATGCTAACAGAAGGCCAGGAATTATCAACAGACATGAAATTACTCCGAGGTATTGCAGAGCAACTACCATTTAAAAATGCAATTTATGATTGTGTATATTTCATAACCTCTTTGGAATTTATTGAGGACTCTATTAGTGCCTTAAAAGAGACCTCACGTGTGCTAAAGCCTGGTGGAAAAGCACTATTTTTAATCTCTAATTTCAAATCCTGGTATTTTCAAAAGGAATATTCCGAAGCGGGTTCATACATTGAAGGTAAAATTAAACATTTAGATAACACAAAGCTGAATCAAGCTATTACAGAAATATTTCAGATTATTTCAATTAATTATAAACTGGGTATCAGGGGCGAAGAGGTGTTTGACACAGAAGATCCCAAATGGGCTAGTTTGATTGTCATAACTTCAGTTAAAGGAGGTGTTGCGGAATGAAATTTATTTATGGTCCAGTGCCCTCGCGTCGTCTCGGGCGATCATTAGGTGTGAATGTCACACCACTAAAAACGTGTACATTTAATTGCGTTTATTGTCAGTTAGGTGGAACAACACAAATGACAGATAAGCGTCAAGATTTCTTCCAGAAAGAAGAGATTATTAATGAAATTAAAAGTGTAATTGATAAAAAAACTGCAAGCTCAGAGATAGATTATATTACCTTTGCAGGTGAGGGCGAGCCGACGCTGTGTAAAAGTTTAGGAGAGATTATTGACTACGTGAAAGAGCGTTGTACGATTCCTGTGGGAGTGCTTACGAATAGCTCAACATTATTTGATAAGGAAGTCAGAAAAGATTTATTGAATGCTGATTTGGTAATGCCCTCTTTAGATGCGGGCAGTGAAAAAACCTTCAGGAAGATCAATCGGCCGATAAAGAATGTAAACCTGGAGAAGATATTGAATGGCTTGGAAGAGTTTCGATTAGAATTCAAAGGAAAACTTTGGCTCGAGATCATGCTAGTTAAGGATGTAAACGACTCTAAAACAGAATTAATGGCGATAAAAAATTATCTAAACAAAGTAAAGCCAGATAGAATATATTTGAATTTTCCTATTCGACCCCCGGCTGAGGAGTGGGTTAAGATTCCGGATAAGCGAGTGCTTGAGGTTGCGGAAGAGGTCCTGGGAGATATTTTTGAGATCACTTACGAAGAGCTGGGTGAGTTTACAGTAGAAAAATTCGCCAACCCAATCGAAGCAATAGAGCATATAATTCGCCGTCACCCCATGCGCGAGGAGCAGGTATTGGAAGTTTTGAATGAATATAAAGATATAGATTTAAATAAAACGTTAGAAGAGCTAATACAAAGTCGTAGAGTAATTATTAATGAATATCGCGGCAAGAGATTTTTGAAATGGGCGAGTGGAGATAAATAATGGCCTGCAGAAAACCATTTATACATCCTCCCATATGAGGGGAAGGCTTAAATAATAGTTCGCATATATATACTATCATGCCCCGACATAGACATGGAAGAGGCCCTGGAAGAGGTAGGTACCGCGGCCAGCGCTGGGTTACCGGCGTGCCGCCAGTTGCCAGCTTCCAGCCTGCTGGTGTTTCCGATACTGACCAAAAAACCGTAATTATAACCATTGAGGAACTAGAGGCTATACGCCTGGTGGACCTCGAGGGTATGTACCAGGAAGAGGCCGCGCTGGAGATGGGCGTTTCGAGAAAAACGCTTTGGAACGACCTGAAAAGCGGCCGGAAGAAGGTTGCGGAAGCGCTCATCAACGGCTGGGCGATACGTATCGAAGGCGGTAGCTATGTGGTGAGGGGCACTAGGAGATAAAAAAAGAGGGGTTGTTAAGGGGATTCTTCCCCTTAAGCTCTTTAGGATGGGGGTGCTGAGCACCCCCAATCTTAAGAACTAGGGGGAGAGGACTCTCCCCCCAAAAACCCCCTTTCTTTTTTCATCTCCTGGTGTGGCCATAGGCCACACAGACGAATAAATAATAAAGGAGGAGAAAAAAATGCCATATGGAGATAGAACAGGCCCCTGGGGACGCGGTTCCCGGACGGGTAGAGGCGCAGGGTACTGCGGTGGTAATGATATGCCAGGATACATGAATCGTGGTCCAGGTTTTGGAATGGGCCGTGGAATGGGTAGAGGTTTCGGGCGTAGAATGGGTAGAGGTTTCGGCCGTGGTCGCGGTTTTGGTCGTGGCTTTGGCCGAGGGTTTGGATACCCTTACCCTGACCAGGACCCTTACTACGGACCAGAACCGTATTACGATCCGTATTACGGCCCAGCACCGTTTGCTGAGCCTGATCCTGAGCAAGAGAAAAAATATCTTGAAAAGGTCGTTGACTCACTGGAAAAAGAGTTAAATGCTGTCAAGGATAGGCTCAAGGAACTCGTGAAAGGTAAAAGTAAACAGGATAAATGATAGGGAAGATCCCCTTCCCTATCTCTTTATTTTTATTTATTTTAGCCTAAATATGGAGGTAAAGATCATGAGAAATGGACAAAGAAGTGGCCAAGGCCAAGGTAAAGGCCAAGGTCAAAGTGGACGAGGTGGCGGTGGTCGGAGAAGAGCTCGAGCTGTGGGTCTTGGTGGTGGTTACGGTCTTGGACCCGGTGGCGGGTGCGTCTGCCCAAAGTGTAACTATCGTGCACCCCATCGGCTTGGTGTTCCGTGTGTTGAGCAACATTGCCCCGAATGCGGTACTAGGATGACTCGGGAAATGTGAACACCTAATTTTTATGATTCATTTCCCAATGTTGGGAGGATCATGATTATTATTATTTTTAATTATGGTGAATGGTGGACACGCTCGGGTCTATGACCCTCGCTTGAATGGTGAATCCAATAAGATATCAGGACCTTTACGCTCAATTATCAATCATCCGCATGTTTCAAGCACTAAGCACTAAATTCTAAATCCAAAACAAATTCCAAATATCAAAATACAAAAAACAAACAAAAAAAATGCTTGGATTTTGGAAAATTGTAGCTTGGAATTTGTTTCGAGATTCGGATTTCGGATTTTCAATATATCCACTATTCACCATCCAATTTAAATTTATAGTCTATCTATATCCACCATTTTAAGATCATTCCTAAATTGGGAGAAGAACCATTTTCATTAAGAAATTTCAACTTAAAAGTTGATAATTTGAAAAACTATTTTATCCCGAATATAATCGGGATAAATTAAACGGCGATCTCAATCATTCTGGATATTAAGAATAATGACTGAATTTAGATTTTAATCGGAGGTAATATTATGCAAGGTGGTCAGGGACGTGGCGGCGGACGCGGTATGGGCCAAGGAAGAGGGCGCGGCCGGGGGGGTGGTTATGGACTAGGGCCAGGTGGCGATTGCGTCTGCCCAAACTGTGGGTATAAAGCACCACATCAAGTTGGAGTGCCATGTTACAATCAGAAATGCCCGAAATGCGGGACTATGATGACTAGAGGAATGTAACTTAATTACTTACTGAAAATAGAACACAAACAAAAAAAAAGGAGTTAATAATAGTATTTTTAAAAATTCAATAAGGGATTATGAAATCAAATCCCGCGGATTTTTTAATTTAGCTTAATATTTTATTTTTACTGAAAGTAAAGGAAATCACAATATATATGATTTAAAAGCTGAGATGGAATCAATATGAAGGTCAAATTAGATTGTATACCATGTTTCCAGAGACAGGCGCTCGAAGCGACTAGGTTCGTTACAAACGATATAGATTTACAAGAGAAAATATTAAGACGGGTGATCACAGAATTAGAGGGCATGGATTGGACTGGTACACCCCCAGAGATGGCGCATATAGTTCATCATATCGTAAAACAAGAATGCAAAGTGAATGATCCATATAAAGATATTAAAAAACAATACAATGACATTGCATTATCACTCTA
>JAEOSY010000186.1 GCA_016840125.1 Candidatus Helarchaeota archaeon
AAGTCATGAACATTATCTTGAGATTTCCAACACCGCAACTGCAACCTGGTATATTGGAAATGATATTGTGGGTCAACTCAGCGACACAGAACTATTTGTTGTTCGTAATTTTTGTTACGTCAACAAGCACGTCGGGATTCCGAAGGCGGATGTCATTTTCTCTTTTGATCTTTCAGCGAGCATGACCGATCCAATTAACTGGGCTAGGTGGCAGGCGAGTTACTATATTGATGTTTTGGATTCACTGGTTGGAGATGTAGCGTTTGGAGTCATTTCGCATGTTGATTACCCCAATATATTCGACTCTTGCGGGTACAGTGCCACTTACGGACTTTTATCTGAGGGTGATTACGCATTCAATCTTGACCAAAATATCACAAAAGATGTTCCTTCAGTCGTGTCTATGATCACTGGGTTCGGGCCATTTTATGGCGGGGATTCACCACAAAATTATTCCCGAGTTTTACATGAATCTTTATCTCTTCCATGGCGTCCCGATTCCTCGAGATTTGTTGTCCTTTTTGGAGATGCACCCACTCATGATTGTGATTTCTATGACTTGAATGGAAATGGAACTGCAATGGATGATTATCTTGGTTGGCCTTTCCATTCTACAGGGGATGACCCAGGTCCAGACGAAAACATGTCTATGCCTAGTGATAACCTTGACTTTCAAACTGTCGCGGGAAACCTTGCAAGTGAAGAGATTAAGGTCCTTGCCTTCCCTTATTTGGCATCGAACGCTCCCGATTTCTATAAAGATATGGTCGTCGATACTTTTCAATATCTTGCAAACCAGACCGGAGGAGGATATTACGAATTGACTTATCCCCCCATTCCGATCATTCCTACAATAATTTCTGATATTCTAAAAGCAAAATTAGAAGAAACCTTGACAATAGAAGCACATACTGAAACTCAGTGGGCTTTAGTGCTTGAATTTACGAATCCTTATTCTATTGACATAAACGATGTGGTAATTAAAGACAGGTTTGGGGCAGAACTCGAGATCGACGATGCGGATCCTTCGACTAAGCCAGTTGATGAAATTTCTATTACTCATGGAGATTGGGAATTTTATTCAAGAGGTCGTTCGAAGAAGGTATTCTTAACATGGGAAATTGGAGACCTTGCTCCTGGCGAGACGGCTAGGCTAAAAATTTTGGTTTCAACTGACTTAAATCCAGCAGGGCATCAGGAATACACAACTCCGGGCACCTATGAATTGAATTCAGGAATTAGCCTTAAGTTCAAACATGAAGGAGTACAGGTTAGCGCTACAACAATGAGTATATATCTTACCGTTCTACCAGAAGGGAGCTTATAAAAAACAAACCGAGCCTAAAGAATAAAGCAGGAGTCAGCATAGTCAAGCCTGAATCCGCTTAACAACATACAAGAACGAGGCCGAGGAGAGGTTCGTGCCGATAAATTTCCTTTTGAATTCCCCAAAAAATAATGCTTAAGATTCCATAACTTATTTTTTCTCTGATAATTACGTAAAATCACAAAAGGAATCACAAAAAAGGATGGACTTTCTCTCACATTTTTTTTAATTTAAATAGAGAATAGCGCTATAAAGCTCGAATTTAGGAAAAATTGTAGTTATTAACGATGGTACTTCCTTCCTAAATATTTCTTTAGGCACTCCGGAAAATTGGAATGCATTGACTGGCAGCCGTTTTTTACCTAAACTGATAAATAGTACATATTAGGGAGGCCATACATGAAGGGGAAACCGGACAAATCGAACACAGAGAGGCGGCAGTATCCAAGGGTCATGGCTCCGGTCTACTACAAAGCAACGAAACAGATCAGTCCCAAACGGCGTGTTTCGGACATGAGTCTAGGGGGTGCCAGGATTTACAGCGATGAACGGATAGACGAGGGAGGACGGCTGGAACTGGAGTTTTATCTCCCAGACGGATCGACGGTCAAAGCCATGGCAAAAGTGGCTTGGATAAAAGAGATGCCGGAAGGGGAAGAGGCCCTTTATGATGTGGGCATGGAGTTTACGCAGTTAACTAAGGCGGCTACTGAGAAGCTAAGTACGGTTTTAAAAAAATAAATACTTATTCAGACCACCAGTCCGTGTTTGATCGCATAGTGGGTGAGCTGGGCGTTGTTGTCCATGCGCATCTTCCTCAGGATGCGGGCCCTGTGGGTGCTGATGGTTTTCACGCTCAAATTCAAGGCTTCTCCTATTTCCTTCACCGTCTTTCCCGAGGC
>JAEOSY010000187.1 GCA_016840125.1 Candidatus Helarchaeota archaeon
CAATCCGGCCTATATTCCCGGATACCTCACGAGCTTCGAGAACGCGGGGCTACTCGGGGGCTTTTCCCTCGACTTCTTCGTGACCTTGGGCATCTTTCTCTGCTGGTATTCGCTGACCTTACCCGGCGGCTTCCTCGGAGGGATCATGGGTGGGATGGTCTCACGAACCGGTGTAGCAGAATAATGTAAAAAGTAAAGAAATTTAAGCAATAACAGTAAAAATCCATTAGAGTATTACTTCAGCGTCCATAATTGTAAAATTAAAACAATTTTTCCTTTTATTTTTAACCGTAAAATTTCCTAATTTTTTTTTACATTGCACTCTATAAAAAAACAAAATTTCTAACACTCATACTAATTCCTATAATTTTTCATATTGTTTAACTCCTCATTTTCTCTTCTAGAAAAAATGTGATTCTATTCAATCACACACAATTTTTAATAGCGCGAGAAATGATAAAAAGAATTACCGATGACAGGATGAACCACATCTCTGTCATAATGTTATTATATA
This sequence comes from Candidatus Helarchaeota archaeon, assembly GCA_016840125.1. The sequence continues at coordinate 515 of JAEOSY010000187.1, forward strand.
AATAAAAAAAAACAAAAACTATGTTTTAAAAAATGGATGATAACAATGAAGAATAATACAACAACCAGTAACAAACCCTTAAGACTGAAATTAGCAGCTATTGGAATGATTTTTCTTCTAACTGGAATCCTACCAGCTTTTATGTGGCTTCCTATTAATCCTGTTACCACATCCATATCACCTCCTCCTGGTGATGTGATCATACCACCAGTACCGATTGTTCCGACTGTCGCCGGTGAGCCGAACTACTCGCGCGAGATGTTTCCATACATTCTTGACAACTATCCCGATTTTGAATGGAAAACTCCCGGTTCCGGGATGGGCGCGGGCGCTGAGCAGTACCCCGCTATCTTCGCCGCGTTGAACGGCTTGAACGAGTCCAACATCCGGATTGCATATATGCAAGCGGATTATTCTTGGGAGATCGTTCCTTTCCAGATCGACCACCGGGGCTGGGCCAATACCTGGCAACTTGCAGACATGAACAAATGGGCCGGGCTCGACGTTCCCACTCAAGGGCGTACAGGTAATGACGCCGTAGAGGGGATCGGGAATATCAACGGTGACCCCGCTTGCAGCAATGGCGATTCGTACCCTGCAGTTAATGATCTACTCCCTACTTGGTACCGCGTCCCTACATGGACCTACATAACTCCATACCTACCAGATGGTTCCGTTAATAGCGAACAGGTCAACATTGACCCGGAGTATCGAGACGACTTGGTATGGATCTATAACAACGATGCACAAAGACCACACGATTCCTGGCCTGCCACAGCCTATGCGGGCGACGCAAGTGAGGCTTGGATCCGGACGACGGGCGGAGCTCCCACTGCTGGTCCCTCAGGCAACGTTATTTTTATGGGGGATACGTGGTTCAAGACTCCCTGCAACAATCCTGCAATAATGCCGGATGCAGGTGTTCGCGCCGCATTCCCCTACGAACAGATCGATGGTGCCTTGGATAATGATGATGAACTTGTCTTCTATGCCTATCCTGGGCGGCAAGCGCCGAGCTATGTCTGGTGGAATTTCGCTGAATTCCCCAAGCGGTTCGAGCTGGAGATCATCGATCCGATCGATAATGGACGCTGTTGGATGTACATCTACTACAATGACCTTCCTGCGTACGACCCCGACACCGGAATTAACCTCGGAGCGCCTACTTACACGACCGAAACCACGGATTACTGCAGCTGGGACCCTGATACCCGAACAATTACCTCGGATTTCTACCAACTCTCGACTGATGAATCCAACCCGAGTCTGTTGGATTACGCTCGTATGTTTGGAGAGACCGATGGGCAGCAAATCCTGACCTCTTTCAATAAGATGTATGGATTTGGACACGTCGAAGATGACGTCATGGGGATCATTTCCGAAGATCTCTCCGCGGGCCGCGAAGGGATCTGGTACCAGTATTCCGATGGTGCTGCCGTGTCCTTCAGTGAGATGATTTGCACCTTGGATAACCCCTCGGTGTTGTATCCCACGATCGCGGATGATTTGGGCTACCTGAGGACCTACGGGTCAGAACAAACCGCAGATAAAAGCCGGTACACCTCGCCTTCGCAATATGTCGGCCCCCAGGGGGTCGTCCGAGGCGCTGGGACTGGCGTTTCTATAGAAAACTGGGAACAGTATGGTGATGGACGGGCGATCATCGATGGCCCCTGCCGGGTTATTATGTACTTGCAGCAATACCTTGTGACTGGAGTCCATGCAGTTGGATGTGCCAGCTCTGTCGGGGTCGATGATTACGTTGATATTTACACCTCCATGTTGGACGGCTGCCAATACTACTACAGTCGGATGCAACTCTCCCCTCCCGCGACAATCGCAATGCCCGCCATGGCCGGGCTCATCATTGAGATCTACTACATCTACATGATGTGCGCGACCCTCGCCTCCCCTATTCGGGGTGATTTCAACCTGAGCGGTGGCATGGAGTGGTCCGGAACAACGGATGGAACTGACGACGGCGAACCCACATTCGACTTCACTGATGGGTACGGATATACTAAAATTGGCGGACTAGATCCAATGACGACCGGTTATACCCTTATCCCATCGTCTATTCCTGATGGCAACGGCGGTTCTGGGGACTACTTTACCTCTGGGGGCGATCCCTTACGGAATGTATACGATAATACAGCCCCTGATGCGTCGGTTCCCCCTGGAGCAAATCCGCTCCCTGATTGGATTATGCTCACCTCGGAAACTCACGGCGGGATGTTCATTTACATACCAAGACGCGAAGTAATGGAAATTCGCGACAACGGTGGCAACGATGGGTACGCAGCGGTTAACGCTCAAATCAAGATGTACTTCCGGGACGATTCGTATCGAGGAGAGTTCGGCATCTGCTGCGATGCAGGAGCCGATCCCTGGATACCAGGGGGCGCGAGCACCTCGCCATACTCCTTCATGATGGTCTACGGCGATTTCAACGATGCGGATGTGGCTACATGGGGACATAAGTTGTACCTATCGTACTTCTTCCCATTAACGGGAATCACGACCTTCACACCCCAGACGTTACCCCCGCAGTTCATCTTTGGTGATGTTACCCCTGACAAACTGGTCTACAATATAGGTGACACAGTGACGATTGACGTCTATGGTAGCACTCAGAATGCGACCATTACTTGTGATTTCGACGATATCGAAGTAGCCGACCCAACTGCAGATATGACGAATCTTACCGGTGGATATTATACGATCACATATACTATCGATGCTCTCGACGCTCCTGCGACTAACTATGAGCGAGATATCAATCTAACTGCGACTGTTCCGACGTGGGCTAGCAGTGTCTATACTCTTACGATCACTATTGATACTGTCGCACCTAGTCCAACGGCACAACTAGACCCCTTACCTGGGACAACGACCGAAGCCTCAGTCATGCTCGATTGGGGTGCAAACACAGGGTATGACGAAGGAACCGCCTCAATGGCGAATCCAGACGGAATTGGGCATTATCGGATACGAAGAGGCACCAGCACTGGTGTCTACGATACTATAGTCGCGGATTATATCCCGATTACCACGACCCAATTTGCAGATTCCTTTGTGATCAATGGCGCAACATACTACTATGTACTGGATACCTATGATGAAGTGGGTAACATGGCTACGGGTACGGAAAGAAGTACTTTAGTAAACTTACCATTTACACCCGCGCAGCCTGATGATTTACCACCAACGACCGATGGTAACATTCTCATCGATTGGACCGCCAATCCAGGCTATATCGATGGGGGTAGCATTGATAACTACAGGGTCTATCGGAGTTCAGCTTTCGTACTGGAAGATGCCTTAGGAGGCACTTTCGTTGATCAAACCGGGAATTTAGCTCCAACCACATATACTTGGACTGATACTGGACCCTTCACCGAAGCCTACTACTATTGCTATAAAGTAGAGAGTCGAGATGCGCTGGCGAATGTTCTTTCCTCAGCGGTCTATACACGGGCTGATACAGTCGACCCCGCACCAGCAGAACTGGCGACACCGTATGATCCCTATCAATCTCAAACCGAATCGATCATCGTCTCGTGGGCCGTTGAAACCATCCCGCAGTACGCTTCGGGTGGGTTCCCGGGTCATGACATGAACGGGGTCGATCATTGGGATCTTTACAAGGATTCTGGCGGTGGTCTAAACTACTTTGCTACCATTCCTTACGGTCCCCTTACAGCAGACCAGCAATATTTGGATACAAACGTTGTAGATACTGGAACTTATACCTACGAGATTCGGACATATGATGGCGCTGGAAACATGGCAACTGGAACATATCAGAAGACAACGACCTTGAATGTCGTTGGTCAAGGCAAGGCAGAAGCCTTTTCTGTTACTGCAGGCACCAGCGAAGTGACGCAAGGTGATACTAGTATACCCATTACGGTGAATATCTGGAATCCTGGGGCAACTGCCGTTACACTCACAGATGTCTCGCTAAAATTCTGGGATGGAGCCATTGATGTCACGAGTGAGTATACCTATACTCCATGGAGTGGCAGCACGGGTATCCCAGCATTGTGGGGACCTCTCCCCGCAGGCGACATAGCCTTCACGGTTGATGTGGGTCAAAGTGCAACGCTTGGTGATATCACCATAACCGCAGAAACGGGATATACGGAGTCTGCGACCCCGTATACTTGCACCGATACAATAACCCCCGATTCCTGGACAGTGAAACCTGATGCCGACCTTGTCGCTCAATCAGTCTCATCGACAGTTAGCGTAGTCCATCCAGGTGAAGAGGATATCCCAGTGGATGTCGTTGTCTTTAATCCGGGTGGTACGAACGCGATCGTCGAGTCTGTCCAGCTAGTCTTCACACAAGGCATAACTGATATCTCCGACAAATTCATGGTGGAATACATTACATCAGTGCCAACGACCGGATTCACGGGAAGCAGGACCATCAATATGAAGGTGACGGTCTCGCAGTCCGTTACGACAGGGAACGTGGAAATTGACGCAATTGTGTCAGGAAGCGCTTTGGGAATCAGCCTCTCCGATGATGATGGGGCGGATACAACGAAGTCATGGGCAATATCAACTTGGCCTATTCCAGTTGTAGCTGATGTTGTTGCCGATATGGAAGTCTACTGGGCTCCTGATGAAGTTGTCCTAACAATAACGTGCGATGCAAATAACATTCCGAACGTTGAAGTGGACTATAGTGCCATAGATAGTGGTATGACCTGGGAAAACTTCGATACTAATAATGGCGATGGTACTTATATCAATAGACATACACTGGTAAATACACTAGCCATCGGCGAAGGCACACACAGTCTCCATGTGAGAGCAAGGAATACATCCGGATCCTCGAGTTTCTACATTGATATTCGGCTTGGGCAGGCACCCTACTTAACGGGACCTGGATTAAGTCAATTTCCCCTAGATGGAGCCGTCAATGAGAATGATACTGTTGATATCGACGTCGATCTGGATGATTTGGATGGTGCTGCGAATGTCGTAGCCACCCTGTACTACCGAGTCGGTGGTGCAAACTGGGTGATGAGCGGAATGACCTATGCTGGTGGCACGCACCATGATGGGACAATTCCAGGGCAAGCAGGCGATTCCGTCGTGGATTACTATGTAAATGCAACAGACGCGCTCGGCAACTGGGCAACCTTCGCAGACAGCTACACTGTCAATTCTGGTGGAGTTCCACCACCTCCCGAGCCTGATTTCGTGCCGGGATCAGAATCGGTCCATGACCCTGCTGATCCAGGAACTACCTACAACCTGACGTCTCCAGCTCCACGTGACCAAGATGTTGCCCATACAGTAACAGTCGATGGTACTGCTCTTGTGGCTCCTACTCTCTATGTAGTTCTCGTTACAGCATTCGATCCGGTTCGCGATTGTTTCCTCCTGATAAACGGGTCTGTTCTCGTTCCTGATGGTGGCACAATTGATGTAACCTTGGATCTGTATTTCGATAGTGGAATTGTAGGACCTGGAACCTTAATTACTGGAACCATCTACATCATGACCGACTTACCGAGTAACTTAGGGCGAACGATAACCTGGATTTCATTCAGTTATCTGGTTAATTAGAAACAAGAAAATTAAAAATTTCAATTCCCTTTTTTTTTTTAAAATTCAACTAAATTAAAAATAAGCTCGTACTGAAACTAGTGAGAATATGATAAAACAGGCAAATAAATTCGTTTTATTCCTCTTTCTCTTCCTCATTCTGTCCGGTTTGGTGTTGAATTTCTCCCTTAATCCCCGAGATGGAGGCGAAGAATTCATAAGTATTCAAACAAATTCATCATTCAATGACGATTATAATGGTTCTACTATCATTTTTGACGCATCTCATAGACCTGCTAAATCTATTTGGGATACAGGTGTTATGGGTTACTCCGACTTAGCTATTCTACTTATGGACAACAATTATAGAGTTGGAGCTAATACTCAATCGCTCTTGGAAATTCTCCCGGACTTGTCGGATAAGGATATTGTAGTTTTGCCGGTCGCTAAGTATCAAGAATATACCATGGGAGAAATAACAGCCATCACTGATTTCGTCTATCGCGGAGGTGGCTTACTCATCTTTGCGGAACATGATGATGTTTTCGATATGACTGAGTTTCAACAGCCAGTTTGTAGTAATTTTGGAATAACCATTAATAACGATAGTGTGATTGATAACTCCGCCCATGTTGGGGGGGATAATGAATGGATAATCCTAACCTCCGGGTTTTTTGGGCTCACTAACATAAGCTATACGCGGGGGGCCTCCTTAACACTTCAAGACAATGCAACCGCAATTGCAAATGCTCTTCCAACGGCAAGCCCCGCATCTGCAGCAGTAGCTGCTAAATCGACATATGGTCTAGGCCGAGTTATTTGCGTGTCAGATAGTGAATTCTGTTGGAATGGCTATTTAAATGACACCACCCTTCGCAAATCTGGATTAAAATGGGGTAATAATTCCCAATTCACCCTTAAAATATTTAACTGGTTGGCTAACCAGTCTCTCCCATCAAATGTTGAAATCATTCCAGAATTTAGTTTATTTACTGGGACTAACTTTATCCTCAATGTAACTTTCTCTCAACTTTCAAATGTCACTACTGTAATTTCGGGAGGAATAGTTAATCCCTCATCTATGATGGACGTCAATGGGACTACTTCATGGAATCTAACCATTCTTCAGGATGGTTTTATCACATTTATTGTAGATAACTCCTCTTGCATAGTACAATTCTTCTATCCCAAAAATGAGACTCCAACAACTTCAAGCCAGGATATTTTATTTATTGATTCTAATTATTGTAGAAAACCAGATAAGAGTTTAAATGGGCTTTACTCCTTTGCCCGATTTTTAAAAGAAAAAGGGCATCAAATCTTCGCGGGAGCTTCACTTTCATCTCTTTTAAACTATGACATAATCGTTCTGGCAAACCCTCTAGAACTATTTACCCCAAATCAGGTTAATAACCTATCTAATACGAATAAAATTATTTTACTCGGAGAAAGTTATTCAACAACAGCGATTTTAGATTGGGTAACTTGGGTTCTGTTAAATTCATATGGGTGGGGACCAATCCCCTCCCCTATTAACCAAATTGCTCCGGCTTATTCGGTAAACTTTACCCATTATTTAATATTTGACCCTTTACGAAATCAAAATAGCAATCCCACCTACTCCAAAATAACCTCACCGAATTTGAATTTTGATCTAGTTTCCTATCAAGGGAATCTAGTTCTCTCTAATTCTTCATCGTTTAAAACAATTGCATCCGGATATGATTCAGCTTGGGGTGAAGATTGTTCTTGGCTAGAATGCGCAGGGGTTTTACCAAGTCACCCTGATAATCACGACATCCTTCGAACAAAATATGATTTAAACACTACACCATTTATCGTTTATAATCCCAACGTTCTTGCTATCGGAGATGTTGACATTCTTTCGAATGAATATAGCGATTCTCGTTTCTTTGATGTTGTTGCGTATTGGATAGAAACGGGAGAATTTCCAATGTTGATTAGCAACGATTGGATAATATGGATAATCATTATTGGAAGTTGTGCAGCAATTGGGGTTCTATTTTATTATTTGATGTTTATTAATCCCGCCTATCTACGTAGTTCTGAACTACATCGAAAGCCCCTAAAAAAACGCACCCCTCTTCAAAAAAAGTAATTTAATATATTAAGAAATTAATAATTCACGGTTAATTTGATAAAATGGAAAATTAGACTCGGTGGTTAAATGGGAATATTAGATTATATTCATTTAATTCGTCCTTCGCAATGGTATAAAAATCTCCTAATTCCAGCTGTAGGGATTTTTTCTATTCAATTTTTTGATGCCATGGTTTATTTGTACTTGTTAATTGGATTTATTCTTGCCTGTGGAATATCTGGAACTAATTATATAATAAATGATATTTATGATATGGAGAAAGATAAAGTACATCCAGAAAAAATGAAGCGCCCATTGGCTTCTGGAACGATCTCTAAAAGAAATGCCATAATATTCGGCGTAATCCTTCTTATAGCTTCTCTTGGATGCTCGTTTTTATTATCTATTTTTTTTGGTATTGCCATGAGCCTTTTCTTCATCATTGGCCTTTTATATACTTTTGTTTTAAAAAACATAGCTTTCGTAGATGTCCTCACAATTAGTATTAACTTCATTATACGGGGGTTGGGTGGATTCGTTATAATTATTACTTTTACAATTTTTACTGAAGTACCAACTCCTTGGGGTTATTGGGCTGTTTTTATCTTTGCCCTGTTTTTGGCTCTATCAAAAAGAAAAGTTGATCTTCAAATTTTGGATGCAGCTGAAAGATCAGATCATAAAAAAGTATATGACACGTATCAAAAGCAACTACTTGATCATATATTAGTAATGATGGCCACCATACTGTTGATGGGGTATTATTTTTACGTAATGGAATTTGATACAACGGGCGGTTTTCTCTTACTTACTTTCCCTCCGGCAACATATTTGATGTTTAGATACCTTTACTTATTATTTTCCGCCGATAAACATATGGGTACTCCCGAAAAAGCAATTAAAGACATCGGAATACTCATTAGTACTATTACCTTAATTCTTATTTTCTTAGCAGTTAATTACCTTGAACTTATTGGAATCCTTGGAATCCCATAGCAGATCAAAATAGAAAAGCAATTAATGTTATTTCTTTAAAATGCGAGCGCCTGTTTTTATAGAAATTGCTAACAAATTGAAAAACTGTTTTATCCCTTGAACATCCAAAATGAAGTTTCGAATTAATCTAAGGATTATTTTAGGTCGTAAATAGAATTGAATAAATGCATATCTTGAGAGTTTCCGTAAAAGTGAAGGGTCTAATTGAGGGGTTGCCTGATTTATTGATTCCGTACCTATGAATGGAATAAATGGTACAAACTCAACGAGATCACTATCAACTTTTTTACTAAACTGTACGGTTTCATGGATTGATTTTAAAGAATCTCCTGGAAGACCAATAATATAAATTGTTCCCGTTAAAATTCCAATATCTCTGGTTAAATGTATTCCTTTTATAATTTGTTCTTTTGTAATTCCCTTTTTAATATATTTAAGTATTCTTTTATCACCTGATTCCACTCCAAAAGTAATCAATCGACATCCTGCTCGTTTCATTGCAAAAAGCATATCCCTATCAATGGTATCAACTCGTGAATTACAGAACCATTGGATTTTCAACTTATTTTTAACAATAGCTTGGCACAGTTGCAAAACCCACTGTTTATCGAAGGTAAAAGTGTCTGCCCGAAAGAAGAAGTTATGAATATGAAGTTTATTAGTCACCAATTTTATTTCTTTAACCAAACTTGTGATACTTCTCTTTCTAACTTTATATCCATTTAATAAATTACTTAAACAGAACGTGCATCGATGTGGGCATCCTTTGGATGTTTGAATGGTTGTAAACATCTCCCCTGAAGTCGGAACCCGATAGAGATCATTTCTTATTTTATCATGAGCTGGAAATGGTAAATCATCTAAATTTTCAATGAAATCTCGATCGGGATTCTGTTTGATTTCATTATTCTCTCTAAATGTTAGCCCTTTGATCTCATTGAGGGATGAATCGCCTCTAAGCAACTCCTGAAATGTCATTTCAGGCTCTTTTCGGATTGTAAAATCAATGTAATCCACACCTTTCATTATTTCAATGTCTTTTATCGAGGGTGCATATCCAAAAATTATTGTTTTGGCACCCCTTGCTTTCGCAAATTTTAAAGAATCTAATTCTGATTCCATGGTTTGTAATGAAATATTGGCGACAACCCAATCAGGTTTCCAAGCAGCTATAAATATTTCTAAAAGTTTTTTACTAATTTTTTCAACTGGGGCGTCAATAATCTTCGTTTCATGGTTTAATTCCTCTGAAATTCCTGCAAGCTCCATTAACGCAATTGGTGGGCGAATGACATTTTGAACCAGTTCATCTACTTCGTTTTGGCACCGATCCTCTTTATAAATAATTAATGAAGAAGGTGGATTAAGTAAAAGAATTTTAGCCATAAATTATTACCCAAATCAGATTTAGAGTAAAGTCATTGTATTGCTTAATATTTTACAATAAATATTAATTATTCAATTTTGTTTATATTTTATCAATAATTACAAAACAAGCTTAGGCACAATTATGAATATTTCTTTTATTTATAATAACATAAATGGGGAATTTCGACCACATTTAGGAATTCTATATGTTCTTAGCTATTTAGAAAAGAACACAAACCATAAAGTCTCTCTTATCGATCCCACGTTCCATCGGAGTAGCTGGAATTCTTTTTTACACAGAAAGTTGAAGGCTGAAAAGCCTGATGTGGTGGGAATCAATAGCTATACTTTTCGCTTCCCAGCTGGACTTCAAATCGCTAGAGTAGTGCGTGATATATATCCCGATGTTAAGATTCTTTTCGGAGGGACGCTTCCTACTCTGTATCCCGAAAAATTTCTTCAATATGATGAAGTTGATGCAGTTTGTATAGGTGAAGGCGAATATTCTGTTGGTGAATTTGTAAATAAGCTTGAAAATGGCGAATCTTTACGAGAAACAGAGGGGATTTGGTACAAGGACAAGGGAAAAATTGTTAAAAATAAGATACGTCCCCTTCCAACTGACCTAGATGTTATTCCATTTCCGAACTGGGATCATTACGACCTTAAAAAATATATGCTTATTCATCCTCATCAGATGGATTACATCGCAAGTAGGGGCTGCCCTTACAATTGTTCCTTCTGCTCAAACCATGCGCTTCGTAAAATATTACCTGGACAGTACGTTCGGTTTAGGACTCCTGAAAATGTGATTGAAGAAATACTTCTAAATAAACGGAAATATTGGAGCCTTGGATTTCGATATATCTACTTTTGGGATGACATCTTCGTTCTGAATAAAAAATTCCTGCATCGATTTTGTAAACTATTCATTCAAGAAAAACTGAACGAGATCTTTGGCTGGAATTGTACTGCACGACCCGATCTTCTCACCAAAGAAGATATTCTGTTGATGAAAAAAGCGAATTGCAACACAATACGAATGGGCGTCGAAGCGGGAGATGCGTATATCCGTAATTCCATCTACAATAAAAACTTACCCCTTTCTGCGTTTCGTAATACGATCCAAATATGCCATAGTAATCAAATTAACGTGCAATTAAATTTTATCTTTGGAGGACCACATGAAACGATTCAAACAATGCAAAAAACCTATCTTGTAGCTAAAGCCTTAAATCCTGACTTGGTTGTAGTTACTGCCTATGCACCCCTCCCAAAAACAAAGGCCCTACAACTTCTATTAGAAGAGGGTGCAGAAATCCAGAAGAAGAAATTTAAATATACTGGCAGTTTAATAGAAAGGCCTCTGTTAAAATCCAAAGACATAAGCAAGGCAGTCATACAAACACAGCTGTATTTTATCTTAAAATCAATTAGGATAACGATGTTCCACCCATCTTTTTACAGAGATCTGCTGAAGTTTTTATATCATAAATTTAAATATAATCTATTTTGGCATGATGCCTACTTCACGATTATTCGAAAATTATTATTTAGAAAAAATAAAAAGTAATTATTGAATTGGAACCAATTCAGCTTTTTCTTTTTGTTTCATTCTAGGATATACAGATAAAATTCCAATAAGAATAAAAATAATTCCAATTAATTTTAGAATAGTGAATTCTTCATTGAAAATTAAAAATGCACCCAAAACTGGAATGCCTAAACTTAATATATTTACAATTGGGGCAATAATTATCATGCGCCCACTCGAATAGGCGATTTGACCTATAAAAAATGCAAATAAATATGAAATAATTAAAAAGTAAAAGTAAGAAATGAAAAAGAGGCTAATTAAAAACTCTAAAGAAAGGGTAAATTCACCATAAACAACATAAATTGCATTATTATATAAAATCCCCAGACTAAAAAGAATTCCACTTACTAAAGTTAAAAAATACTCATCAATTTTTTTATTCCGTTTCATAAGAGTAAAAATAATAAATAAAATACATATAATAATTAGGATCAGCGAAAATAGAATCATATTTAAAATGTTTAATTCTGTACTTTTTTCTGAAACAAACATGGATACTAAAATTATCCCAGTAACCATAGCTGAAATCCCAAATAGTTCCCTCTTTGTGATACGTTCTTTGAGAAATTTCAAACCCAAGAAGAAAATCACTACAATACTAAGATTTGTTAAAGGTTTTACTACACTTAAATCATAAAGAGAAAGGGCATATTGATAAATTAGAAATCCAGATACAAAAAAAACACCACCTAATACCCAAGTAGGAATTTTTAAAAGTTGATAAATCCCATGAAACGGATTCTTAAAGAAACCCCTCAAACTCATTTCGAGATCTTTAACTTTCCCTAAACCTGATTTTAAGAAATAAGCACCTATTCCATTCAAAAAAGCATAGCAAACCATTATTAGTATTAATGTAAGATCGAACAGATTATTCATGCGAAAAACGTCCTATAAATTATAGATATAATATTGCCTTATGGAGATGTGATCTATTAATTATTAATTTTTCTTAAGGAAATTTTAGTATTTTACATGCTTGTAAAAGGTAAATTAGTCCGCCTAATCTTTTTTGTATTAAATAATGTAACTAATTTTTATTAGGTTTTAAAATATATTTTGAGAAATAGATTAATGCCGTCTTTAAAGAGCTAAAGAACCCTGTACGATGTATTTTTAATACACCCCATATCAAACTCATCCCTAATACTATTTCATAGAGCCAGCCTAATGGTAATTTGATTAAAACTCTCATTATTTTTGTTGGTACATTTAAAAAAATACCAAAGAAAAAGAGTTTTTGAAGATTGAGTATTTCCTTTTTATTTTTTGTTTTAATCGGAGAATTTAAAAAATAGGAATAATCAATATCCTTAAAATCAAATGAATCATCTAAATAATTGTTTTTACATGCATAGTTATAAATTTCCGTTCCAGGATAAGGATTCAGCAAGTAACATGATGCGTAGGACGGCTTAACTTTCTTATTTAACTCGAAAGTCTCAAGAGCCATATTTAATGTTTCTTCAGGAGTTCCTAAAATATTATACGTTTGTAATATTATTCCATGTTTTCTAACCAAATTCGCAACCTTTATTATCTGTTTGTCAGTTATACCCTTCTTTAAAATTTCATTTCTAATGAAACTGCTTCCAGATTCTATTCCTATTTTTATTGAGTAACAATTTGCTTTCTTCAGCTGTCTAATGATTTCTTCATCCAGTAAATCAGCTCTCGCTTGACACGAAAATGGGATCTTTATTTCCTCTGCATACCGTTCCAAAAACTCATTAAGCCAGGATTTAGGTGGAAGCGTAAAAGAATCATCCCCAAAATTAATGAACTTTAGCTTCGGATGTCTCATTTCCATTTCTTTTAATTCATTTATAACACTGGAAACCAATCTTCTCCTTATGTATTTCCCCTTTCCCTTATAGAGCTCCTGATAATTTTTATTAAAACAGAATGAACATTGAAATGGACAACCTCTTCCTGTCTGTACTATAAATTTCAGCGATAATGCATTTTTGTTATTTTTAATCAAATCATATCTATCATAAACTGTTCTATCTAAATAAGGAATTGAATCCAAGTCCTCTATCAAAACCCCTAACTCATTTTCATGAATTTTACCATCTACTTTTACAAGAAGATTTTTTATATGGGCTATATCAGTTCCCTTTTCAAGATTATTTACTAAATTTAATATAGCTTCCTCTCCTTCACCAATACATATTACATCTAAATAACTCTCTTCAATCACTTCCGGATAGAATGTTGCATGGGGTCCTCCACATATTATTAAATTATTAAATTTTTTTCTGATTTTTTTTCCAATTGCTTGCATCCAAGCGAATTCAATCGTAGAAATCGAGAATGCAATGATATCTGGGTTTATTTTAAAAACTTTTTTAACTAATGATTCTTCTAAGTCATCAATAAGAACATCACACTGATGGCCATTTCTTTTTAATACTGCTGATAATAACATTACTGCTGGTTTTTCAAAAATATCTCTTTGTAAGAATAAAATCTTCATCCTATCACTGAGAAAAGTGGTAAAAAGTGTAAATACATAAATCTACAACAATAGTAAAGAAAAAGTTCATTAAGAACTTTATCTAATGCATCTAATTTTTAAACGAAAAAAACAGAAGTTTAGAGAATTGAAACTCCTTAATTTTTAGTTTTAGGCACGTCTCAACATAATAAGGAAAGAATATGCAAGAAATGCCAACCGAGTTGTACTTAAAACCTGATTAATTTTATTAAATATAGGAAAAAGCATTTTAGGACACGCAGGAAAGAAAAAAATCCCTTTTAAGTGAGTAATTTTTAATTTTGTTTTATTTGTCAACTTTTTAATAAATAGGAGATTAAACATGTGATCTTCAGGTTCATTATAGAGAACTGGAAAATGTGGAAACGAGACATTAGCCCCCTGATGAAAACCGATTTTTTTCTTAAACAATCGCAAAAATGTACGCGGAATTGTGTAATAAACTACAGAAAATAAATTTAATGGAAATAGAATATTGGGTAAAGTTATTAGAACAAACCCCTTTTTCGTTATTGTTCGCTCCATTTCTCTAAAGACATTCCAAATGGTTTTGTATGGTCTTGGAAGATGTCGGAGTACCTCAATACAATTTATAGTATCAAATGAATCCTTTCTAAAAGGAAGAAATTCAGCATCTGCTAAAACAAAATTAAATAAATTAAAATGATTTTTTCTCATTTTTACCTTGGCTTGTTTCAACATATCCCAGGAAATATCTACCCCTATTACATAGTGATTTCTTTCAATAAATTTATTAAAATATATACCGGGACCTAACCCCAATTCAAGAATTTTTTGCTTTTTATATTTAAAAAGCAAATTTAATACTAAATTCCGAATTCCATGATGAAAATATTTGTCTCTATTCCAAATTTCGTCTTCATATGAAGCTGACCAAGCGTCAAAATGTTTTATTACTTCTCTTTTTTGTTCTTCCAAGGTGTAACTTTCCCATCCATAAGATTTTTTCTAAAATTTTAGAATAAAAATAATCGTCGGAATGATTTCCTAGATTAATTTTTTTATTTGATTTTACCATATATTTATAGAACTCGTGAATTAAAGGTGTATTTAAATTTTAAAGATCCTTTCAGTATGAATATGATTAACGTATCGACTATTAGAACTTAAAAGGTAAAGAAATGAAAGTCGTATTGATTTTTCCTAATATCAATTTAGGTAAAATTCTGAAAATATCGCTTCATCCCCCTTTGGGCTTGGCTTATTTAGCAGCAGCTACCGAGAAGGCAGGCTATGAAATTATAGTTATTGATGCTGCTGCTTTGAATTTAAACAATAAAGAACTTATTCTGAAATTAAAAAACATCAAGCCGGACGTAATCGGAATAACTACAAATATATTACTATCATTACGTAGTTTAGAACTAAGTAAACTTATAAGGAAAGAACTCCCCCAAATAAAACTCATTTTTGGAGGTCCTTGGGCATCCGCAGTATATAAAAAGCTTTTAAGAAACAAAATTTGTAATTATACTATTGTTGGAGAGGGCGAACATGCATTTATTGAACTACTAAGACGTATAGAAAACGGTGATTACCCCGAAAAAATACCTGGAGTTGCTTTTCTCAATAAAAAAGACAATAGTATTCAATTAGAACCCTCTTGTCCAATTGAGGATCTAGATACACTTCCCTTCCCTGCATGGCATCTGCTCCCTCCCTCTAGAAAATATTTTTTCAATTCACGCAAAAGAAATTTTTACCCAATTATGACCTCACGCGGCTGTCCTTATCATTGTAATCATTGTACCAAAATAATTCATGGAAATAAGATCCGTTATCGAAGTATTGAAAGCGTCCTAAATGAGATTCGATATCTTAAAGAAAAGTTTTCATTAGAAGAACTATTAATAATTGATGATAACTTTACACTCAATAAGAAACGAGCAGAAAAAATTTTAACTGAAATAATTAAAAACGATTTTAACATATTAATTCAATTTTCCAATGGGGTTAGAGCGGATACTCTCTCTCTTCAAATGGTAAGAAAACTAAAAAGAGCAGGAACATATAAAATGGCCATAGGAGTGGAGTCGGGAAATCAAGATGTAGTAAATAAAATAGGAAAACGTTTAGATTTGAATGCAGTGAGACGTGCTGCAAAGCTTGTGAAAAAAGAAAAGATAATTCTTTCTGCTTTCTTTATAATTGGACACCCCTTTGATAACGTTCAATCTATGAATGATACCATAAACTTTGCTCATGAAATTAATCCTGACTACCCTCATTTTTTTAAGGCAATAGCATTTCCAGGAACAGAGTTATATAACCAAGTAAAACGTGACGGAAAATTTCTAATGTCAATCTCTGATATAGATCGAGGATATAATATAGGTGCTGCTAATTTTGAAATATATTCCCTCAAATCTGTTGATGTTGAAGCTGCATTTAAGCAAGCCTACCGGAAATTTTACCTACGTCCCCAAAAGATTCTATCCTTGTTATCAAAAATCAGAACCTTCGTTGAATTAAAATATTTAATCAATTATGGTATTCTAACAATTCTAAATTTACTAAATTTGAATCGATAAAAATGCTATGAAGGAATAAATGGATGCGCTTTAAGTTAGTGGATATTGAACATTTGCCAAAAACTCACATAACAGATGGTACTGCATTGTATCTGCATCCACTAAAATTAGTCAGACGATACTTTCTTCAACGAATAAAGCTTTGTTTAAGTCTTTTAAACTTAAAAGAAGGCAATGTAATAGACATCGGCTGCGGATCTGGCATTTTATTACCAACTCTTACCCAAATAAATGGTCTAGTTGTAGGAATAGATATCCATAAACACCTACCAGCAGTAAAATCATATCTTAAAAAGAATAATTTTCAAAATATTTCTTTGGTACAAGCCGATTCTCATATTTTACCATTTAGAAATGGCGTCTTCAGTTCAATTCTGATGATCTCCTTGTTAGATCATTTACAAAAACCTCGAGTAGCAATTAACGAAATGTATCAAATTGCAGCAATAAATTCTCCCGTTATTTTCGGATTTCATATCAGCAACAGATTTAGTATCTTTACTATGTTTATTTGGACAGCACTACATATCATTTCTCAACTTCTAATCTTACGAAATTTTAAAGAAATCATTCTTAATTTTTTTAAACCCGAAAATTGGCAGCACTCATATTCGGATTCTGTTTTAATTCAATGGATATCAAAAAAGCTGCAAATAAAAAGAAGGATTAATTTGCATGCCATCAGTCCTGTATATGTAGCTATTAAGAGTGTAAAAAAAAACTACAAATGAAATAAATTTGGAATCGACATGGGCCTAAATATATCGCTTATAGTTCCCAGTATGAACGTGAAAACCTCAGCTGAACCTATAATTTGTTATTATGAAAGAAAATACCCATCCTTAGGTTTAGGTTACATTGCAGCATCGCTTAAAGAAGCTGGGTACCCTCTTCAATATATCGATATGAATGCATTAGAATTGTCGAACAAAAAAATCCTCCCTATCTTAGAGAAAAATCCTCCAGATTTGGTCGGAATAACAATTAATTTATTTACTCTATCTACCGGGCGGCAGATTGCCCATCTCATTAAGAAGGTGTATCCTAAATGTTTTGTTGTAGTAGGAGGGCCTGCCCTCGGAATATATCCTAAAGAAATCCTTGAAAATAAAGAATTTGATGCTGGAATTATTGGTGAAGGAGAATTTGCAATCCAAGCCTTGGTTAAGGCACTCGAACAAAACGGCTCCTTTAGTAACATTCAGGGACTAGTTTATAAGAGTAATTCTGAGATCATTGTTAATTCTCCTCAACCTTTTATTGAGAACCTGGATACTTTACCTTTTCCTGCAAGGGAGCTAATGCCAAACGATAAATATTATTCTACTATAATGCAATCTCGCAAATTCACTACCAGCACCTCCAGTAGAGGGTGCTCCTTTCGATGCATCTTCTGTTCAGAAAAAAATAAATGGCGTGGGAGGAGCCCTAGAAACGTTGTGGATGAGTTAGTAGTAATAGTAAATCATTTTGGTATTGAAGAGGTTCATTTTTGTGATTCCTGTTTTACGTTTGATCTAAAAAGAGCTCAATTAATCTGTAAAGAAATCATAAAACGCAAATTGAACTTTTCATGGGAATGTCAAACTAGAGTGGATCGCGTTAATCTACCACTTTTAAGATGGATGAAGGCAGCGGGTTGCAATCGAATTCATTATGGTTTAGAATCTGGAGATTCGCAAATATTAAATTTACTAAATAAAAGAGTTAAATTAGATCAAATAAAACGAGCGGTTAAATGGACTCATAGTGCAGGAATCGAAACAGTTGCAGCCTTTATGATCGGCTCTCCGGGGGAGACTCTAAATACCATCAAGCGAACTATTAACTTTGCGATTCATCTTGACCCCGATTATGTTTATTTCAGAATTGCAACACCATTACCAGGTACAAAATTTTTTGATATTGCGATAAATGAGTATGGACTAAACCCTCAGATATGGGTTGATTATATTAGAGGGAAAATAAAAGAAATACCAGATTTTGTTTTTGAAACACCTGAATATAATAAATCTAATTTAGAGAACATTCTTAAAGACGCATACCGTCGGTTTTACTTTCGTCCACACATCATTTTAAAGCGATTAAAGAAATTAAAAGGGTTTTACTCATTGCTTTATAATTTAAAGGGATTAATAAACTTGGTTCGGCTATATATTGGGACTTTCTAATTTTTCTTATTCTAAAGAAAATCTATTCCGAATTTTCCAATCATTGACCTGATAGCTTTTAATGGTATGATAAGCGGCATAAATGGGTAACACCTGATATTTCGGCATAATTTTAGTAAAAAAGTGTAATAAATCTTTCAGAAAGGTGAATCGGCGCATTTTTAACCCCTGCCAGAAGAATTTCCAAACATATTTTAATAGGGTTTTATTGGTAAAATACTCTATATATTTTTGACTCAAATTGGGTTGATCTACCAAAGCTTTACGCCAGAAGTCCGGATTTTCTTTCCATAAGTCTTCATTTACCACTCCATGATATTTTTTAATCGTTTCTAATATTCTTGTTTTTGGTAGAGGCTGAAAAATCGCGAAAAAGAATATTTCAGGTTCTAGCTCATCAATTAAATGCACAGTACTTTTCATTGTTTCCTCTGTTTCACATGGTCCTCCCAACATCATGTTGAACCGCATCATTATATCGTTCCTTTTCAAAATTTCAGTTGTTTTTCGTATCTCTTGTGTGGTTACATTTTTATTATAAATTTCGTTCCGAATAAAGTCAGAACCACTTTCAATACCCAATCTTACTTGAAAACACCCGGCCTTTTTTGCTGTTTCTGCCCACTCATTCGTAATTAAGTTAGCCCTCATATTGACCGTCCAAATGATCTCTTTATTTAGCCCCTCCTCTCTATACAATTTACAAAACTGATTGAAAATCTTTTTGTCTAGCAAAAAATTTTCGTCCCAGAAATAAATTATTCGAAAACCCTTTTGCCAATAATTTTCTTTTAAAATTTTGATTTCTTCAATAATTTTCTTAGCACTTCGAAATCGCAAATATTTACCTGGAAGTATTTGACGTAAAATATGATTTGAGCAAAATGAACAATCAAAGGGGCATCCTCGTGAAGCAAGAACATCTATTGTGTTAGTATGAGGGGGTACTTTCAGATATAAATCTAGATTCCAAAATCGCCAGTCAGGAAAAGGAATAACATCAAGATCTTCAATTAATGGGCGAACTTCATTTTTAATAATATGTCCATTTTCTTTGAACCATATGCCTTGAACATTTTTTAATGAAATCCCCCTCTCTAAATTGTTTATATATTCGAGAAACGTGATTTCTCCCTCTCCTATGCAAATTGCATCAATTTCATCATATGCTAAGGTTTCTTTTGGCATTAAAGTTGGATGAATGCCTCCAAAAATAATTGGAATATCGGGATACTCTCTTCTAATAACTTTTGCAATCCTCAATCCATCAAAGAAGTTGTAGGTAAGACTTGTAATTCCTATAATTTCTGGTTTGATTTTTTGCATTTGAATTTTTAAAAATTTTTTCCACCACTTTTTATGAAAGGTGAAGTCCCAGATCGATACTTTATGATGTTGAGCTAAAATTGTTGCGATATACGTTAATCCTAAACTGGGATAAAATTCACCACGAATATTTGGATGAATTAGAGCTACTTTCATATATTTTTCCTCAACATCTAATTTCAATAAAGAAAATTATGATTTTTTGAGTTTAATCGGGTACAAATTTTCTTGATTAGTGGATTTTTATCTCAATCACGTTAAGAATAGACTAAAAAATATAAAAATGTTAGATAAAGTTGAAACCAATTAGAATGGTTTTGTAATTTATTGAATGTGAGAAAATAATATGCAATTCGATGCTTTGCTTTTAATTTGGATCTTATGCATTTTATTAAGTATCTCTCAAGCTTTCATAACTATTTTTCATCAAAAGATTCAGACTAAAATTCAATTCAAACAATACTCCGTAGCTTATTTCGGAAATTTAATTTCATTAGCCATTGTTCTAATGCTGCTAATTTCTCTTTCACAGGACCTACTCATTTTAATTTTTGAAGTTATAGGAATAAGTTTATTTCAATTTTACTTGTGGTTTTTCGTTAGAAAAATTTGGAATAAAGAGATTAATTTGTACCTTTTCCTTTTTTCAGGAGTTTTTTTTGGTGGTTTCCGATTCTTAATAGAAATTCCTTTTTTAAATTTATTGGCTGCTAAATATCCGGGAGCCTTTCAAGAAATATTGAATAATCTATCAATTTCCACCTATATCTTTTATTCTGTTTTCCTAACTTTATACCTCCCCTTAATTTTCTCCTTTATTTTATATTTCTTTATTAAAATATTAACTAATCGCTCTACGTATCGCATAATTTCTAACACTTTTTGGGTTTTTCTATTAATTTTTGCAATTTCGCCCCTAATTGATCAATTATCATATCAAATGGGGCAACCTCCATTTTTTTATATTGAAATTTGGGATTTCATGGGAAAAAGTGTTGGTCAATTAACGTATGGCACGATTTTTCAATTTACTACCCTAGTAATCATGTCAATTTTCCTAGCATTCTATTTAGGACGAAAGTATGGGATTAATTTTCAATTAAAGCCAGATCAGTCCAACAAAGAGAGTCCAATCCGCTATATTGCTGTTTGCGTACTAATAACAGTATTCCTTTGGATTTGTTTTGTTTTAATATCTTTAATCTCCTTTAACATCCCTATTATTTTCATAGTCAGTGATACTTTTGGATTTACAACTGCTACTCACCCATTCTGGTTTCTATCACTGATATATTTCGTTCTTCTCAGTTTTCCAATGTTTTGTGGTTTTCTAATCTATTATTTCATTAAAAACAGAAAGAGTATTTGGGATAACCCAAATCTTTTTAATAGAACCCCCTTTTTTAACATCCTTTTTTTGATCTCCTTTGGTTTTTTCCTTGGGATAACTGAATTGAAATATGAAGCGGGGCCTTACTATTTTAATAATGATTTTATTCTTTTTGTGCTACTCTTTTATTTAATAATCTTTTTAATTCCATTCGGCTGTTATATCTCAACTTTTAAAAACAGGTCTTGGATTAATATATCGGGCTCATTAAAAAGTATGTTATTTTTTATTCCGTTTCTTGTTGGGTATTTTATAGCTGGTCCGATCTTGACTATACCCGAATTATTTCTTGGTTTAATGGGATGTGCCTCTTTACAAATCTTTGCCGCTAGTCTTTATAGTCCTAAAACTAATCACAAGAATCAAAAAACTAGTTACCTTTATTGGTTTTCCTTACTATTCTGGAGTATTTTAGCCATTTTCTTTGCAGGAATTTTATCAATTATAAGTTTAATTTTTATGTTTGTATGTATTATATTACTATATTTAGCAGAAGCTGTGTTTTTAGAGAAAAAGAAACTAAAATCTCTATTATTTTTATTGACTTATGGAATTATTTTATTAATGGGGGGCATTTCACAGACCTTTTTCACTGAATTAAACCCTTTCGGTATTCCAAACACTCTGGTTTTTAGTGCATTCGCCTTCTTCTTAATTATTATTGCTTTTTATTTATACGAAAAATAGGTTTTTAGCCGCTTTATTGGAAAAATGGTAAATATATCGAAAAGTAAAGCATAAAGGGTAGTAAAAGCGCTATAAGCAATTGGTTTGACTTAGTATACGAATATACTATATAAATTAAACCAATTTGAAAGAGCACCAAACCTACTTTGTGCAAAATAAATGATAGCACTACATCATTTTCGATAAAAGTATTGATTTGAGCGAATGCTTGATTTACATCAGTTTCTAAAATGTCCGGAAAAACCAAGAATGCAATTGCTATTACTGCGAAAAAAATAAAAATAGAACCTATTAAGAGCAGATTTGCAATCAAATACTTCCTATAGGAATATATAAGGTTTATAGTAATTAATGGTAGAATCCAGAGAAAAAACCACGGACTGAGGAGCGGTGAAAAGATTAAAAAGATGGATAAAATCACAATAAAAAAGTCGATAGAGATGTCTTTTTCATAATTTTTATAGACATAATATACCGCTAGAACCACTGCGTAAACGGCCGGTAAAATTCTCAGAAACTGATTTTCTAAAGTCCAAACGGTCGCATTGAGAGCTCCTGTACCTCCTGCTTGAAACACCCATAATAGTCTCTCGAAATATCCGGAAATATCGTTTATTAAAATTGCATTTATTATTAACGGTGCGCTAACTATACAAAAAAGTATAATAACTTCTCCGATCAAAAAGATTAGCTTTTTAATTTTTTTTCTAAATAATAGGACTATAAATAATCCAAGGATCCAGATGGCTGCAAAATATGCCGTTAGAGCACATAAAGTAAAAAAGAATACAGAATAATAGATGGATCGTGGATCTGTCTTAGATTTGAGATAATAATAGATTCCTAATAATCCTAATAGTATTGGAAACGCCACAAAAGTGGCATATAAACTAATAGAAATGATTGAAAATATAGAGAATGTATAGAATGCCAAGCCTATTTTGAAATTATTTTTATTTGTTTTATTTTCTTTAAAAATAAAGTTATTAAAAATTACAATCAAGAGATAGACTATTCCAATTTCTATCAATATGTTTACAAGGCGCCAAATAATTGGATGCAGGAAATAGATCCAGTTATTATAACAATACCACCACATAAGCATAGGAGGTAAGAATCGCCACCAATCCCCTAAAACAGCTTCAGAGTATTCAGAAAACAAGTCCCCTTGGAAAATATGGTCGACCATATCTTTCCATAGGTATTCTAGATCCATTTCTACACTATAATTCATCAAGGTAAAATACAGGAAAAGCACAATTCGAGTGATAACAAAGATTAGAAACAATTTTTTAATAGTAAGAGAATCCAGAAATTTTAAGGTGATGAAAAATGCAACAAAGCAAATTCCAATAGCAATTAGAATAAGAATTGTACTAAACATCAGATGATCTGTCGTTATGAAATAGTTTGTATTAAAAACTAGAAGAACCCAAACTGTATTTATTACCAGAAATATGATTGAAAACAGAATATTCCTATGCCTTGAAATGAATGATGATGATTCCACTTTTAAACTGCTCCTGTTCAAATCAAAATTTTTCAAAGAACGACTTAAATAAATTTAATACTCCTCTTATATTATTCATTAATTCTTGTCCAGATTTTAATTTTCGGAGTCGTTTTAAAATCGTTCGTGGTCTTAAGTAAAATTCAAAATACGCCCTTTTTAAAAGTTTAATAAGCTCTTCTCGGTCATATTCCTTTGTTTCAAATACCAATCTTGGCAGATCTTTAATATTGCCTAAAATAAATTCTCTCCAGTAATCTGTTTTAAAAACCCCCTCTTTTAGAGCATCTTCATAAATCGGGGTTCCCGGCCCAGGAGTGGTTATTGTAAACAGAGCAAAATCAGTATTCAACTTCTTTGCAAATTTAATACTGTCTTGGATCGTTCCTAATGTTTCTCCGGGAGAACCGATCATGAAATACGTTAAGGTCTCAATATCCGCTGCTTTCGTCCATTTAACTGCATTTTCTATTTGATGAAGAGTCGTTTTTTTATTTAATAAGTTTAATACTCGTTGATTACCTGATTCTATTCCATAGTGAATCCTTTGGCAACCCGCTAACTTCAATAACTTAAGTAGCCCTTTTGTTACACGATCGACTCGGGTTCTGCATTCCCAAATTATATCCAAATTTCTTTTAATTATTTCTTTACAAACTCTAGCGGCATGTTTCATGTTCATTGTAAATGTTGAGTCTTGGAAAAAGAACTCATTTATTCCAAAATCATTTATTACCAATTCTAATTCGTCTACTACATTTTCCGGACTTCGCAATCGTAACGGACCTTGCTCTAAACAATAGGTACAATGAAATGGACAACCTCTACTCCCTAGAATTGTTGTGAAGTTTCCTTTCTTTGCGACAACCGAATAATATTTATCCAATGGCATTAGATGCCGTGCTGGAAAAGGAATTTCATCCAAATTCTTAATTAAAGGGCGATTTTCATTTACCCTAACCGTTCCATTCTCCTTGTAAGATATTCCTCTAATATCTCCCAAAGAATTCCCTTTTTTTAATGTACTAGTTAATTCAACAATCGTAGCTTCGCCCTCACCCCTTACAGATGCATCGAATGAACTAGTTTCTAATAGCTCCGTAGGATATATGGCCGTATGGGGACCACCAACAACTAAAAACGACTCGGGAAATTCCTTTTTGATTGCAGCTGCAATTTTTTTTGCAGTGTAAAAGGTAACTATGTCGGATGTTATTCCAACAACTGAAGGTGGTGATTTTCTTAATCTTGTAAATAATCCTTTAAAATTGAGATCATCCGCATCCATATCTATATAATTAACACGGTAACCTCCTTTTTCTAAAGCTGCTGCAATGTACCCCAACCCCAAAGATGGATATTTCCTCGTATCTGCAATAATACTACAACTAAGGATCAAGCTTCCAATAATCCTTTCTAAAGGCGGATTAATAAGAGTAACTTCATTAATATCCATTTATTCCACATATTAATTAATTTACAAATCTAAGTTATTCTTATATTTTAGATTAAATAAATTTTTGTGAGAGTATGGTTGTTTATTCATTCTATTCCCCTATTTTAAGAATTCGAGTAATAAAATCAAAAATTATTTAATAAACTGAAGTGAAATAAGGATTAAGGAAAAAAAGCGGAGAAATCGTATGAAATTTCGCAAATTTACTTCTTTGTTATTGATTTTTGCATTTATCTCTTTTCAGATTCCTGTTGATCTATTTTTTAATTCTAGCATGAGAAATTTTTCCCCTGTAAATACTTACAACGAATTTAGTCCTCCTTTGTTCAATCAAGATGAAGCCCAAAAATGGAAACAAAATTTACTACAAATAGATCAAAATTCTAATGGAATTAACGATTTTTTTGAGCAAAAGATCAGAACAGTATTTAAAAATACAAGTATGCCTGTTCCCATCGTCATTTATTTCCCCAAAGGGGATTTTAAGTCAGTTTCATCTTTATTCGTGAAATTAGGGGGCGTAATTAAATCGATATTCAAAGTTGCAATTAATGGCTTCGCTGGGACAATCGAAATTGGTGAATTAAAGGAGTTTGTTGATAAATTAAACACAAAACAGGTTCCATTTCTTATTGAAGAGGACTGTCCAGTAGAAGCTAGTGTGTATTATACATCCCTAAATATGAATTTACGTCCCTATGTCTGGACCAATTTATCATTTACTGGAGATGAATCCAGTTCGATTGCGATAATTGATAGCGGACTTGATGACTCTCACAATTTCTTCACACCGGGTTATTCCGAGGGCAATTTCACTTACAAAATTGTAGGCTGGAGGGATGAGGTTAACAACCTTTCGTCTCCCTATGATGATAGTGGTCACGGATCTCACTGTGCTGGCATTGCCGCCGGTGAAGGGTCACCCACCCTTGATGGAAATGGTAGTGTTGTTTCTACCTTTAGCTACCGATATGATCAAACTGGGCGTTTCATCCCGGATCAAACCATTAACCTGACTGGAGCAAGATTCAATGTTACAGAAGCAGGGCTAATTGAAGTAGATTGTGAATTTAATGATTTCACTTCTGGGGCTGGTGATGTTTATGGATGGGCTTACCTCTACCATAATGAATCAATCGTGGACTCTCATGTTACTTCTGCATCGGCATGGAGCCATACTCTTTCATATAATGCTACGAATAGTACTCTCGGAGATTACTCTTTGAGAATAACCCTTGAGTTAGATTCATTTGGTGGGTGGGTGGGTGGTCCTCATATAC
>JAEOSY010000188.1 GCA_016840125.1 Candidatus Helarchaeota archaeon
AGATCCACTGTGGGAAGAATGGACGCTCTTTAGGCAGCATCTGGTCCAGCAAAATGTGGAACTCCAGGCAAAATGGTTGAATGAGTCGGGAATACCCACGAATAAAATTTATTCCCATCAAATTCTCACTGAGGAAGGGGATAACACTGCATATTACGGACGGTGTGATCCATTGAAAACGGCCATTACACAATACGGAGTTGTTGGGGTTACGAGGTATAATTTTATCAATCCAGAACGGTTCTGGGATATCTATGACGTCAATGGCACTAATTGGGGAATTTTCGAATGGAATATCTGGCATGATCATGTTCCATCAGATTATCTCATGTACTTAATCCAATTAAAAGCTATGTATCAAGCAGGCGTCCACGTCATCTGTCCCAATGGCTGGTTTGAATTTATCAATCCTCGATTGATGATCCGTAACAATACCATCTTTCATAGAGCATTAGTCGATTTCGCCAACCTGGTTAAGGATGTTCCAAGAGGCACTGCATCCGATGCTTTTTTGACATTTTCTGATTATCTATACCTCACCTTCATGAATTCCGATGAGTTCGAATTAAAGTTCCATTCCATCACTGATTTCATTGATTTCCTAGTGAGTAAAATATGGTTGATCGGTCTGATTTTTGCACTTTCAGTTATTAGCGTGATCGCAATTAAGATATATCACAAATATTCAAATAAAACGCGATTGGAGCTAAATACTTCAAGTGATTAAAATGTCATTGTGGGATCAGTTAATACAAAATCAAACGACCGTGATTGCATATAGTCTCTTTTTTACGATCTTAGCCCTTACCCTTCCCTTTATTGGACTACTAGGTAGAAAGATTCCTTCTTTATCAGAGAAGAAAAATTTGTTGTTAGCAAGAATATGTTTAATAATTGGAATTGCGGGTATCATCCTCACAGTCGCAATATCTTTTTTGCATAAATATCTTGGGATTGTAGATTTTATCCCTTTTGCAGTAATTACATTTGTATTCCCCTTATTATTGGGAGCTATAATGGCATTTCCATTTTACCTTACAAAACAAAACACTGGTAATAATTATAGTTTATTACGAGCTGAGGGACGACGATTAGATGACCGAAATTCAGCTGAGATTTTTATCATTTATGCCGCCTTTGGAGTAGTGGCATCAAATTTTCACGATGTATTGTGGTGTGGGGAAATTACTCATTGGTTCACGACCACCGCAGGATCCGGTGGTGAGCTTCAGATTTGGGTAGATATTGTTGGAGCTACAAGCGATACATATGAATTTTTTGGATTTTTTATGCTTTTACATGTCATTTTTTGTGGATTGTTAGCAACCTTCATGTTGTGGCGATATACGCGTCGGTATAAGGAAGGGTTATTAAAAAACCCGAATAGTCGATCTTCCTTCCTCCTAGCATGGATTGGTTCATTGCTCTGGGGGTACGGTTTATATCTCATGGATAGTTTGAGCCGGCAGTCCAGCATTGCATGGTTTATGGGAACTTTTCTTTGGATCCCTTTGGGTATTTTTATTTTAGCTCTCTCCGCCAAATACCTTTCACGTTTTGAAGGTGAAAAATTTTGACTCATTAAGATAATTCGCAAAATAACATTGTTAATAACTACAAATGACCAGTTATAGAGAAAACGTAACTAGGATAAAGAGAAATTATACACTTGACTTTTTTACAAGTTAATTTTCGCTAAGATATTTATAGAGAAAACGTAAAGTAACAAATACAATTACCATTTTTAAAATAAAAAAAAATAAAAAATATGACTTTTAGGGGTAATTACAATGAAAAAGAATAAAGGATACTTTTTAATTTTAGTATTTTTGACGAGTTTTATATTAATGACAACAGCAAATTTTCAGATGAATCTAATACAAGCGAATCTAGATGAACACAGCGATATTACTAAAAGTGAATCAACATTCTATTCAGAGCCATGGCTGACGAACTCGAACATGACGTCTCCAATCGAGCCAACGTGGTATTCCACGGTTGGTGGTGCAGATACCACGGGTATAGATGCGATGGATGGGCAGGGGATGGCGAACGTGACCGTTGTCGGGGATAGCGGCGTGGTGTCCATAGAAGAGGACCATGACAGCTGGACCCCGTCAAACTGGTATACGAAACAGAATCCCAGCTTTCCCGTCGAGCCTACCTATGAAATAAACGCCCACGGCGCGGGAATATCCTACACGTGGGATGAGAACACGGACCAAACTGGGAATGCGCCCTGCGGCTTGTACAAGCGGCAATATGATGTTGGGAAAGATCTATCGAACTACAGCATCACCTCTGCCTCCATACAGGCGGAGATCAACGGGTCAGTCGGAGCTAATGTCGAGGCCCCCAGCGAGGGGGGCGGACAGTTCGCTGTGGGCGATATTATCCGGTGGTATATCTTGCTCTCGGACGATACCGGCGCAACGAGCTACGAGATAGCATGGAACCAAAGTTGGTCGTTAGGTGACGGGGCCATCCTCACCGCGCCAGACACGGTCATGAACAACGTCTCGAACAGCATCTTGGGAGTCTTCTTGGAGTCGATTTTTGACCAAGACAAGACCAGCGTCAACATCACCCTCGGGATTCAAATTATCTGCGAGGATAACGCTGCAGCTTATGACGTAGATACGTTCAACCACCTCTACTTCACCAGCTTCAACCTCACCTTTACCTACGCAAAGGAGATCTCGGAAACAACGTATGCCGGGTGGAGTCAGCAAGGGAACACCCTCCCACAAGGTAACGTGGTGGTGGATGCGGCTACGCTAGACCTCCAGTACCGCCTCCAGAGCGGTCAGGTCTGGCCCGGCACCTCCCAGAACTCACGGATTCAGATGCAGATCAACAACATCAGCCACTCGGAATTCATCCACCTCACCGACGCAAACAGTACGTGGCAAGCCGGCAGTTTTGATGTTACCACTCTCATTCCGAAGAGCCAGAACATCACCCTGTCACTCCAAGTCTACCTTGCCGATACTTTTGATAATTATAACAATGTGACCATCTCCTTTGATAATGTGTACCTCCAGATCAACTATACAGTTACAGTCACGGGCCCAACTTTGAGTGTTTCTGCGAATACGAGCTTGCTATATACCAATCAATACACCCAGCTCACCGTGAACTGCGAGAACGCCACCGCGGGTAACGTATCACATCTCATCATGTATGATCCGATCGCAAGTGCGAATAGTACGCTAGATACGAACTTCAATGGTCCGCAAACCTATTTCATAGACCGAACGTCGGCGTCACCTGGTGCTTATCTGTTCAAGTTCTGGGCGAATTCTAGCGCAGGAATCACCTCCTATGAGGAGATCTATATCGTGTGGACCACACCGGTTGCCCCCATACTGACTGTGACAGCCAATGCAACGACCCTGTATACAGCAGAGACGAGCCAAATCACCGTGACGTGTGAGAACGGAAGCGAACGTGTAGACACGCTTTGGTATCTCGATGCCCTCACTTCGACGAACATCACCCTTGCCACTAATTTCACAGGACAGCTAGTGTTCCTTCGGAACAAAACAAGTGCTGTAGCAAATCCCTACGTCTTCAAGTTCTGGGCGAACTCTAGTCTGGGGATGGGAATCATCACGGAAAAAGAGATTACCATTGTGTGGAATGACCGTCTTGCTCCTACTTTAACAGTTTCGGCGAATGAGACAAATCCATACACAGGTTTTACTAGCCGAATTTCGGTTGGTGTCCAGCAAGGGAGTGAGAACACATCGCTTGTTTGGTACACGGATGGGTTGGACGGACAGAATTATACCCTCGACTCAAATTTTGCTGGGATTCGGAATTACAATGTGGATGTCATGTCCGCAAGCGCAGGATCCTACGAATTTATCTTCTACGCCAATTCATCTCTTGGACCGATGTCCAGTAAATCCATAACAATTTTCTGGAAAGATCCGCAAGATCCGTATCTTATGGTCATAACAAATACGAGCAATCCGTTTATAGACTATGTTGCCCAAGTGACCGTGACCGTGCAGAGCACTGATGGAAACATCGATCAAGTGATTTACTACCATGCCATTGACATGACCAACTATACCCTTGACTCCAACTTCTCGGGACAGCGGATCTATCTCCTGAACTTCTCCACCTCAAACCCAGGTTCATACATATTCACGTTCTGGGTGAATTCCACCTTTGGATTATTGGTCGAGGAATCTGTTACTATCGTGTGGATTACGCCACAGAGTCCGATTCTATCCGTAGATGCGAATATAACGAATCCCTTCATCAATGATTATACGCAGATTACCATCGCAGCCCAATCAGGATCGGGAGATATTGATACTTTATGGTATTATAATCCTCTGACTACGTTAAACGTGACTCTCGACTCTAACTTTGCAGGACAACGTATTTACTTACTGAACTTCACTTCTGCCACAGCAGGGTCCAACCAATTCATCTTTTGGGCGAACTCGACTATAGGAGCAGATGCAGAAGAATCTATCACTATCGTTTGGATTCTACCGACCGCACCGATTGTAACCGTAAATGCGAATACCACAACCCCATATGTTGACCAAGCTACTCAATTAACAGTAACAGCGCAAAGCGGTACAGGTAACATCTCAGTATTATGGTATTATAACGCATTGACACTGAATAACGTAACCCTGGACACTAACTTTGCGGGCAGCCGCAGTTATTATCCAGAGTTCACAAGTGCCGTTCCAGGAGCTTTCGAATTCAAGTTTTGGGCTAACTCAACGGTTGGTCTAGAAGTTGTCGAAACAATCACAATAGTCTGGGTTGCACCAACACCACCCATTATAACAATTAATTCCAATGACACGACCCCGTATGTTGATCGGGGGACACAGCTAATTGTAACCGCGCAATCTGGTATCGGAAATATCTCAGTTTTATGGTATAATAATCCATTTAACGGACAAAATATAACCCTTGATTCTAATTTTGCAGGAGTGAGAATTCATCTACTGAATTTTTCAAGTGCAAGTCCTGGCTCCAGAACGTTCCAATTTTGGGCCAACTCGACTTTTGGATTGTTAACGCATGAATCGATCGACATCATATGGATAGTTGCACAGCCACCTATTCTAACGGTACTTGCCAATACAACGACCCCCTACACGAATCAGGCAACACAATTGAACGTTACAGCGCAATCGGGAACTGGAAATGTTTCCGTTTTCTGGTATTATAACCCAATATCGATGGCGAACGTTACCTTGGACACCAATTTTGCTGGTACCAGCCTCCAAATTATAGTGCAATCGAGTGCGGTAGCGGGCTCTTATACATTTGAGTTCTGGGCCAACTCGAGTTCGGGCTTAGAGAGCTATGAGTCCATCATCATAATTTGGATAGACCCACAAGCTCCCTTATTGACAGTGACAGCGAATACGACGACTCCTTATACCGATTACGCGACAGGGTTAGTGATACAGGCGCAGTCAGGTTCTGGAAATATCGATCTCCTGTGGTATTATAACCCATTGACGATGGGGAATGTTACCCTCGATAGTAACTTTGCAGGGCAACGCATCTATCTGCGGAACTTCACCAGTGCCGCGGCAGGGTCCTACCAGTTCACGTTCTGGGCGAATTCGACCTTTGGTTTAATTGCCGAGGAATCGATTATAATAATCTGGGTAGACCCACAAGCACCGATTTTAACCGTGACGGCGAATACGACGACCCCCTATACCGGTGATACAGTCCAATTGACAGTACAGGCCCAATCGGGCTCGGGAAACATTTCAATGGTGTGGTATTATAACCCCTTGACGTTGAATAATGTTACCCTCGACAGTAACTTTGCAGGCAGCCGAAATTACTATCCGGAGTTCACGAGTGCCACGGCAGGATCCTACCAATTCATATTCTGGGCAAATTCCACCTTTGACTTGGAGGTCTCTGATTCGATCACAGTCATCTG
This sequence comes from Candidatus Helarchaeota archaeon, assembly GCA_016840125.1. The sequence goes on from JAEOSY010000188.1 coordinate 5,945, forward strand.
GGTAGATCCCCAACCACCGATCTTAGCTTTAACTACCAACGCGACAGTTTTGGAAATCAATCAATATTCTCAAATCAACGTAACATGCCAATCTGGATCTTTTACAGTGTCAAGGTTTTGGTATTACAATGGGCTAACTTCGAGTAACGTTACCCTCGATACCAACTTTGTAGGGAGCCGAACCCATAGTCTAACCTTCACGAGTGCCATAGCGAGATCCGCTCAATTCATATTCTGGGCCAACTCCACCAGGAATCTAGAAGAAACCACTTTTATCATAGTACTTTGGGTTGATCCACAACCACCGGCTATTACCGTATGGGCAAATATAACAAATCCTTACGTCAATCGAGCGACCAATATAACGGTCCAATGCCAACCAGGCTCTGGATCAGTTCATACACTTTGGTACTATAATCCTCTGGATACACAGAACCACACCTTAGCCACCGGGTTTTCGTCAGGCTATGTTACCTTCATAGTCAATACGAGTGCTACAGCAGGTCCCTATACCTACGAATTCTGGGCAAATAACAGTGCAGGACTTGAAGTAACGGAAACACTTTTAATAGTGTGGGTTACTCCGCAAGGACCAGTGTTAAGTACAACCTTTAACGCAACCAACATCTATCCCACCCAATGGACACAAATCAACGTGACTTGCATTCCCGGATCCGCAATCATTTCGCAACTATGGTACTATAACCCAATAATTAACCAGAACATTACGCTCGGGACTAACATTGTAACGAGCCAAACCTTTACTGTAGACAACACAAGTTTCATTCCACAAACAGCCATCTACACGTTTTATGCTAATTCCCCCCTTGGGGGAACGGTTGAGAAGCAGGTGACTATCGTTTGGATTGTACCAACGCCACCCACTATAGAAATGAGTCTAGATCCCGCTGCACCTGAGAAGGGCGAAGATGCCGTTCTTATAATTAAAGTTACAGCAGGTTCGGGCGAAGTAGATGCGGTATGGTTTTATAATCCATTCACGGGACAGAACGAGACATTGATAAATGAGGTGCACATCACGGTCAAATTCTTTGGTGAACAAACGTTCAGACGAACACTTAACTCCCCGAACGCAGGAACCTTTGAAATCATAGCCTGGGCTAATTCGAGTTATCTCGCGCAGTCTCGGGAAACGTTTACGATTTCGTGGGTAGAACCTTCAGGTGTCGATCCAATACCGATAATCATCGGAGCAATAGTAGCGATTGGCGCAATAGCGGCAGCGGCACTAGCATATCAGTTTTACTTCAAAGTTCCGAAGACAGTTCGAGCTATTCGCGGGTTGAAGAAAGGGATTAAAGCAGGCAATATACAACCAGAGCCCATGAACGTACCTAAACGGCAAGGCATGATGGATGACATGTTCCAGAAGAAGATGAGTATGAAGAAGCTACCTCAGGTAAAGCCCGACGCACCAGGAATAAAGGTGATGAAGAAGCCAGGATAAAGGAGATGTATGAATGGCAAAAGATAAGAAAGCAGCAAAAAAGAAAACTACGGAAAAAACAAAACCCTCAGTTACAATTGTAGAGGATAAATCAAAGCTGAAAGCAGCGGAAACCAAAACGCCGGCAGCTCCGAAAAAGCCGGCAACACCTACGAAGGCAGCTCCGAAAAAGAAAAAAGCAGTTGAAATGAAGGCAGAAGCTCAGCCTGAACTCACTCTGGACACCTTAAGTGTCGAGGCAGTGGATGGAATTGGTCCCAAGATTACAAACAAATTGAAACCGATTGGGATCACCACCCTGGATAAGCTGGCACAGGTTATACCTGAGAACATCGCGTTGCTCACCAAGATTCCAACTCATAGGTTAATGGAGTATCAAAAGAAAGCAGAGAAAATCTTGGAACTGGAACTCGATTCAGATATGATTGATGCATTAGCAGCGAAGAACTACACCATTGAACAGGCCGTCGAGGAAAAGATCGAGGTGTTGCAAGAGATTTTTCAGGAGAGTAAGGACAACGTCAGGGAATTCTTAGGGCACTTGGTCCAAGTAGTTATGTACTTAGACGCCATAACCTGTCGGACGCAGTCCGTCTCTCTTTTGCATCGCCTAAAGAAGGCAAAACCCAGAAGACCAGCTGGAGGCATAGTAGGGGACAACCTAGATACGCTCAGTATTGAAGCCATTGATGGTATCGGTCCAAAAATAACGGAGAAATTGAATAACCTTGAAATCGTAACCATAGCAGATCTGGCGAAAGCCCGTCCAGCAGGAATCTATAAAGCAGTTGGGATTCCAGTGCATAAATTGATGGAACTGCGGAAAAAAGCCGCGATGATCCTGGCATTGGAGCTCGATGAAGACATAATCAATGCTTTAGCGGCGGAAGATTATTCCATCGAACAAGCGATTGAAGAAGATCCAGTGAAAATCAGGACTATGACAAAAAAACCACTCGAACAGATCATGGAATTCTTGGATAATATCGTTCAAGTCACCATGCATCTAGATGTACCTACCTGCCGAAATAATTCGGTGACGCTACTGCACTTGTCGAAAAAGTTGCCCAAGAAAGAAGAACGAGAAGAGGGCATTGAGTACGATGAAGTCCGCTATTTAGGAAAGGAGCAAATCTTGGCAAAGATCTTCTCGACAGAGCTAGACTTCACGATCCTGAAGCTCTTGCGAGAACGAGCAAGAAATAAAAGCGAAATCTTGAAGATTCTCGAAGGAAAACTCATGAAAACAAAACTCTCCGAAATCAACAATGTGATCGATTTGTTGGTGAGAACGGAACTGGTACAAATGGAATGGTTCGAAGGAAACTTTGATGTCCATTTGTTCATGATTTCCGATTTTGGAATCATGCGAACCCCGGCGGTAAAAATCATTGAAGAATGTGAGAAGAACCGCCCATCGCCATTAGTCGCCGAGCAATATCTTAACCTTGTAGCAGAATTTTTCGAAGGATACACACCGACCTACGAAGACAACATGTTTATTGCGGAGAACTTGCGCGACCCGGACATTTTCGTGACCTTGACCCTTCTCAGGAACCGCATGTATCCCCTCAAGAAATTCCCGAAAGGAATGGGCGAAGGGGTTGATATGCTGTCAATAATTCGGAAGATGGAAGAGGCTGGGGTCGTCAGGATTTTCAAGGATGAGACCAAAGAAGACTGGGTACTACTCCTCTCAGATCTACGAGCACCACAATACTATCCAGAATATATGCTAGAACACATCCGAAAGGATGCGTTTGAAAAGAAAATTTCTCCTGAAATGGCAACGAAACATCTGGATTTGCTGGAAATCCACTACGATACGTTCTTTGAGATCTATAGTAAATTTTTCCGAGAATAGAACTTAATTTCTCTTTTTTTTTATTTATTATGTAATCCTCCCCTTTTCAATAAATACAATTTTAACTAGTAATCTTTTTTAGAAAATCTTTTTTATACCTATTATTCAAATTGTAACCTATAAAGGAAAATAGAATTTATTATTGAGGAATAGAAATAAAAAAGGATAAGAGGTTTTAATATGAAATATAGATCAGGACTTTTCTTAATAATTCTTATACTTACAAGTATGATTATCCCATTTTCTTTATTCAGCAACTTCAATTTATTAAATACGTCTTTGAATGAGGAAGAGAATTTATCAAACGCCCCCATTTACACTTCAGATAATATTACGCCCTATTCTATACAATGGCTCCAAAACCCGACTCTCACCTCACCCATCACGCCCCCTTGGTATGCAACATATGGGGGAGATACTACAGATATTGATGCAAGTGATGGCAACAATCAGGCGAATGTGACAGTGACGGGAGAGAAAGGGACGAAGATTATATTTGAAAACCAACCTAACGATACGGAATGGATCGCAACTAACAATACAGCAGTTCCATTACGACCCGATTCGGATGCAGCTAATGCTACTCATCGCTGGTGGGCGTCTCATTATTGGACCGAACAGGAGGGTTTAGGAAATTCTTATGTTAGTGTGCAATGGAGGAAAAACTTCACCATGGAGTTTAATATGTCTGATTATGAAATTACTTCTGCCTCAATCGACTCCACCGTGAATGGAACCGTCCAGGCGGGTAGTCTACAAGGTGGAGGGATTGATGTACCAACCGATACGGTCAGTCACGCGGGAGTCTATGATTATACGCGATTCTACGTGCGGGTTGCGAACTTAGCAGGCACGCAGGAGTTCGAAATTGCATATAACCAGACCAAGTATTTAGGGGCGGGAGATGCTGCGGGTGATGATTATATGTACGACACACTAATGGACACTATTTCAGAAGAAATTATTATCACCTACTTATCTACGATTCTGGAAGAGGATGGACATAACTTCACAATTGTTCTAGGGATGGATATCTACTGCGATGAAAATCACCAAACGGATGAAGATAACTGGAAGAGTTTAGCCATAAAGGACTTTAATTTAACTTTTTCTTATGAGAAAATGATTGATCGCACCACATATGCGGCGTGGAATCAAATTGGTGCACAAATTCCAACTGGGAATGTGCAAATAGACGGAGCACAATTGGATTTTCAATACAAGAGCGACTATAATTGGTCACTAGTCGATTCACCCAATTCAGAAATTCGAATTGTAATCAATAATAACACTCATACCGAAACGGTTAAACTGACCAAGGCGAATTCGACATTCCAAGAGGGAAAGGTAGGCGGGTTTGATGTGACCAATTTAATTCTGAAAAATGTGAATATTACCCTCAGCCTTCAAGTGTATATCGCGGATAATTTTCTACTTACCCATAATATCACGGTCTCCCTTGATGAGATCTACTTGGAAATAAATTACACAGTATATGATCTTGGTCCAGTAGGACCACAACCGCCCATTTTAAACGTGGCTGCAAATACCACGAAAACCTATACGACCCTTTGGACGCAGCTCACGGTTACATGTGAAAACAAAACAGGATTTGTAGATACCGTGTGGTATCAGAACCCATTTGATTTAAACTATTACATTCTTGATGATGTCCCCTTTATAGGGCTAAATACATATCTTTTAAACTTCACGAGCGCATCACCGGGAGCTTTCCTCTTTAAGTTTTGGGCGAACAATACTTTAGGAAATCAATCATATAGGGAGATTTATGTCGTGTGGCTGACTCCAGACCCTCCCTCGTTAAGCGTTGTGGAAAATACCTCAACCCTATATACGGACCGGTGGGTTCAACTCGCAGTATTCTGTGAAAATGGTTCAGAACGAGTGGATCAGCTGTTTTACTATAATCCCTTGAATGGAACGAATTATACATTAGCGACTAACTTTACAGGGCAGCAAAATTTCCTCCTTAACTTTACTTCCACAACCCCAGGTCCCTATATCTTTACCTTTTGGGCGAATTCCAGCCTCGGGATGGGAATAATCACGGAAAAAGAGGTTACCATTGTCTGGGAAACCGCACAACCACCCGCCTTATCGGTAGTGGCAAATATAACAGACCCCTACATTAACTATACCTCTCAACTCGCTCTCACCGTTCAGACGGGCACTGGAAATACGTCATTAGTCTGGCTTTATAACCCCCTTAACCTTAATAATATTACTATTGATTCCAACTTCGCGGGTCAACGGAACTATCTTCTAAACTTCACCTCGGCAGCCCCAGGCGCCTACGAATTCATCTTCTATGCCAACTCCACCCTTGGCCCCACCGCATCTAAATCATTCACCATTATCTGGGTGACACCGACCAGCCCTACGGTTACCATAGTAGCAAACACCACTAATCCTTTTATCAATTTTGCGACCCAACTAACTGTCACCGTCCAATCTGGAAGCGGTTCTATTTCGGTGGTCACGTATTACAATCCACTCGATGTATCGAATCATACTCTGGATTCAAACTTCACAGGACTAC
>JAEOSY010000189.1 GCA_016840125.1 Candidatus Helarchaeota archaeon
AGGGCATTCATAGCCTGATTCTGAGTAGATGCAGAAACATCTTTATTAACAGCCAGATGTGTAAGGAATGCTTCAATTTTGATTTCGCCGTTTTTTAAATCTTCTCGCCCGGTCATCTTATGAAACAGAATAAAACGCTTAATCCAATCACAATAACTCCGCTCAGTATGAATTGAGTAATGATAAAGACGCATCACATCGTGGACTTCGTCCATCAACTTACGGTCTTTAGCTTTTGACACTTTATAATCCTTATGATATGTTAAATTTAACTTTTCACTTTGATTATATAAGGTTTTTAGGAATTTTTCGAGAATCAGACTTCAACTTTTAAAGATTCCTTTTCACATGGGAATTTTAAAACTTGATTAATAGATTTAAGTTCATATATATGATCGTTATTATCAGGTAAAATATACCTGATAATAAGGGAATTTTCAACTTATCAGGTAAAAATGACCTGATAAAAAATTATCAGGAACTTTTTACCTGATAACAAGCTAAAAAGGGTATTATCAGGTAAAAACGGCCTGATAATCAGGTGGTTATTTTTGGTCTAGCCCTTAGTTAGAAATTCTATGTCTTATTAGTATTTATTTCAAAAAGGGGTTCAAATGAATACAACAAAAAATTTCAAGATAATGATTTTAATACTTTGTTTTGTTTTTCTTTTTACTGGTTGTGGAGGGGGAAATGATAGTTCTATTGATGATACTGCTATAGACCAAGGTTATTTTTTAGACAGTGTTGTTGAAGGATTAAGTTATGTCTCTGATGAAAATTTTGGAATAACTGATTCACAAGGAACATTTATATTTCAAGCAGGATCAACTGTTCTATTTTCTATTGGGGATATTATCATTGGCGAAACACTTGCAAAATCAACCATAACACCTGTGGATTTAGTAAAAGGAGCTACTGATGAATCTAATCCAACTGTCAATGCTATATCGAGATTTCTTCAAACCTTGGATGATGATGCAGATCCAAGCAACGGCATCACTATCAATGAAAATGTGAGAAATCTTGCGGAAGATAAATTTATTAATTTTGAACAAAGTATAGTTGCCTTTGAAAATGATCAAAATGTTCAAATACTGGTCTCTGAACTAACAGCCCATACTAATGCAGGCATCAGAACACTAATTTCAAGTAATGAAGCCCAGGGTCATCTTAGAGACACATTATTGAAGCATGCAAAAGATAATCTTGTGGGTACTTGGTGGTGGAAGTATAGTGGATGTTCCGCACCCGCAGATACTTCATTCATCTGCGAATACAGCAAATGGATTTTTAAAGAAGATGATACTTACGAGTGGTCTTGGAGTTTTAATCAACAGGTTGATTATTATCCATATTTTCATTCTTCTGCTCTTTCGAGTAAAGGTAAATATAGCATTAATGGAAATATACTTTTTGCAGAAGGGATGTCAGATAAAATCACATATGAGGATACAATAACTCTTACATTTAATTATAATGAGAATGAATTCAGTTTCATAGGTGATAGAGATAAACTAAATAAACTATGGATTTATACTAAAGAAAAATGATTTTTTAAAATGAAGAATCTATCATCTTTCCATTAGTATTATGTATCTTCCCACTGAGAGAAATCAACTCCTTAATCTTTTTTGCCTGATGAATTCCTTCATGGCAATGGTTATCGCCTTTGTCTTGGACTTTTCCCCTGTAATTTTTTGCACCTCAGCAAGGAGATCATCTCTGGTGGAGACGTAGTTAGTTTATTAGCTTAGAAGGTTATCTTTGGGGAGGCGGTTTCACCTTGGTCCTTATACTCGTAACGGGGATTGCGGTTTTTTTACGAGTTATTGTGAAAGAAAATAAAATGATTTCTGCCATTAAGTCGTTTACGACCGATACTTGCAAATTCCTGACAGAAAAGTGGGTGAAAAGGATGGGTGACTCGAAACTTCCTTGTCACCTTGGTCGAAAGATGTACAGTATGCACTCCTGACCTTGGAGAGCAAGAAATAATAGACAAGTAAGAATTGTAAACAACGTCCCCTTTTCCAACGCAGTAAACAACGTC
>JAEOSY010000190.1 GCA_016840125.1 Candidatus Helarchaeota archaeon
CTCGATTGTAAAACCAATCAAAAAAGCTATTAGTCATCCTTATATCATCTTCCTCAACATAGCCTTCTATAATTACTAAGCGGTTTTTGGTTATCCTTGTTGCTTCCTTCAATAAATATTCGGGGTCACTCGCATGATGCAACACTGTATATAAAATGGTAGTATCTACTTCCTGATCCGCTAACGGTATCTTTTCCTCCGGATTTAACAAGATCAATGGTAGGTCTGTATAATTATAATCTACAATATCAACCAGCACGACTTCTTTCTTAAGTTGTTTTTTTATTTCTAATGCTAAAAGTCCCTCTCCCGCACCAAGATCAAGTATTTTCTCTCCTACGATGTAGTCTTCTACTAATGCAAAACTCCTTTTAGCACGTTTGAATGAATTGGTCTTTCGATCTTTTTCATTATCGACACGTTTTCTGATAAATTTTCGCAGTGTTTCTTCAACTTGAATAAGAGGTATTCCTTTTTTCACGCCTTTAGTTATGGTTCTATTTACATAGAACCAAAAAAGATGTCTTTTAAAAAAATTTAAATTGGCATTTTTCATGGCAGATAAAAATAACGACCTGATTTCATTCCAATAGTGCTTGTCTTTTGTAGTTTTCTTAGAAAATATTGGATAAATGAGACTTTCCACAACATCTATATCCTTTTGATTCGCAGGTTTGGAAAATTTTATCGTTTCTTCTTGAATCATTTATTTAACACAACGTCTCAATTATAAATAAATGAGCAGTTGCTCACTTAAAAACTTTATGAGTAATTGCTCATTTAATATTATTATGATATCAAGCAAAAAATTTTCGCGAAATAAACAGGAAAAAATTAACCTGATTTATGATACATTCTTTAAACTAGTCTTAAAACAGGGATATCACAAAACCAGCACAAATCATGTTGCAAAATCAGCTAAGATTAGTATTGGTACGATTTATAAGTATTTTCCGAAAGGAAAAGACGATATTATAAGAAAATATTTTGAGGAATCGATGGAAACTTTTTTGGATACTCAGGATTTAAGTAACATGAATGATGAAAATATCAGAGATTTTCTCAAGCATTTTGTTTTAGATTTATTTAGGAATCACAAGGAAAATAAAGGCTATAATTTAGCTTTTAGATCTGCCATCCAATCTGATAAAATATTGCATGATGCACATAAAGAGAAGATCTTCATTTTTTTTAAGGATAAAGTGCATAAATTAAGGAAGATAAATGAAAATCTTAAACAACTATCCGAGAAACGACTGGTCGATGTATTTATCTTCATGTATAATCTTGTTAATGCGATTTTATTTCATCATTTATCTGTAATGGAATTATTTGATACCGATGATAAATTTGTTGAATATCTTTCAAACTTAGCAGCTTTTTCATTACAGCATTATTTTAAAACATAGATAAATTCATTCGTTTAAGAAACAAAGAGTATGGATGAGCTAATACTCCGATCGAGGATCCATAATCCGTCCAAGAAATAAGATGCTGCCAGTTCGATCATCCCGGATTAGGAGAAGAAACGGGTGGTCCGCCTTAAAAACGTGTACGGGTCTTGGGACTCCTGGAGCCGCACCCACCATCATTGCCATAGCAGTTGCCGCCGCAGCCTCGGTGCCTTGCTCATTGACATCAACGAATGCCTTGTGTATTACTGCTCCTATGAATAGATTCAGCATTGGATTAGGATTTCTTGGGCTTATCCCAGTAAAATCAGCTCTTTCTAGTACACAGGCATCGACCATACCCATCGTTTTTAGAATTCCGACTAGGTCAAATTCGGAGGTAATTTTGAATTTTGGGATATATACCTTAACTTCTTCAAATGGAGCGGTTTCTAACCATCCCATTAATTTTGCAGCCGTCAATGAGTTTTCCATTTCTAGGATTCCATCTACCTTCTTGGGTAGCAGTATAACCATTGAGAGCTCTCCACCACGATATGGTAATTCAATGGCTTGAAACTCAGCGTTTTCAGCGTACGCAAAGAATTTTTGCTGGTACATCAGGGGGATGTTGACTTTTTGACCATTGATGAGCGTGAAAGGCTCCTGCCTTGTTGCGTGCGGTACAAATTTATGTTGCCAGTTGCTGAAAAAATAGATAGCGTTCGTTAATATCACTCGGGTCAAAGTAGTAACCATATTCGGCTTAAGTAATTCTTTGATTTTGTTTTTTGTTTTTTCTTCCACCCAATTATTTATTGTAATACGTTCTCCTTCGGGATTATTTTTGAAATCTACTCCAAATACTCCGCCGGAATATGAATCTTGGATCATTTCTATATAATCGGGATACACCTCATAATCTTCTTGCATCCAGAGTGCGTTAGCGACCCATAGTTCATAATTTTGAGATCTTGAAGGCGCATTTAATTTCTCTGTGATCCCCTTGAAGGAAGCATTCAAGTCGGGGATTCCTTTAAAGTGCAGCGTTGAAGCCATTTGTTCTGCAGTGGTACCCCTAGCACCTGTATAAGCCATCGCTAGACAAAGAGAAATGCTAAATGGTGAAAAAAACAAGTTTTTATCATCCGATTTTAAGGTCTTATAACACTTGAAAGCGAATTCATTATTAGCTGAAACTAATGCTACATGTTCTGACTCTTTTTTACTTCTAATCGCTTTCCACTCCATTAAAATACGTTTAGGCTTCTATATTGACCAACTATTAGATTTTAATATTTATAAAAATTTGTTGAGCTGGAATTAAAGTGATTTTCTATTAATAGAAACTATTGTGATTTAACATACAAATTCTCTCTGGATTTTTTATAAGAACATGACATAAAGTAGAGATAGTGAAAGAAAAAATGGCGAAAGACAAAGATCGAAAAATAAAAGAGAAATATGGTGTGGAAACAGGATTTTTTGAGGATGGACTCCCCTACGCCCGAATGGGGACGAAACCCGATATTATCGTCAATATTGAAGCCTTATCCTTCAAACATGAACCGCCGTCGGGCTTTATGTTGAAACAATTTGTCAAAGACAGCCGCCCCTTTTCAGAGGATTATACGATATACCTTGTAGGACGCCGACCTAATTTGCCAGACAATTACTTATTTGACATAATGGCCGATGACTATGCGAAAATGATTCGAAGAGAGTTTAAGAAACCTGTGGATGTCATGGGGACATCGACTGGTGGGCAGTTAGCACACTTTTTAGCCGCGGATCACCCCGATACCGTTCGAAAGTTGGTCATTATCTCGGCTGCGTACCGATTAAGTGAAAAGGGGGTGGAAATCGAGCGAAAAGTCGCGGCGTATTTTAAACAACGAAAATATGGAAAATCCTTTGCTGCACTTATAGAGCTGATCCATCCCCCTGGCTTCAAAAGAGGATTGATAAAATTTTTAGTTCGTTTAATTGGTCCAAGAATAATTGGGAAAGTTGAATATCCAAACGATTTCTTGCTTGAAGTTCAAGCAGATCGGGAGATGAATTTCAAGGATCGATTAGCGGAAATTAAAGCCCCAACTTTAGTGCTGAGTGGGGAATTAGATATTGCCTACACAGCGGAGGATGTCCGTCTGACTGCTGAGGGCATCCCCGATGCTACATTAAAACTGTACAAAGGCTATAGACATAATCTTCTAATGGCTAATAGGGATGAAGTTCAAGAGGATATTTTAAAATTCCTTGGGGCTTAAGACTGCGATCTTAAAAAGAAAAAAAAGAGAAAAAAAGATTTGGTATTTTTATTGCAACTCACGGCTGGTCGCTATCAATTTTTCGGATATTTTTTAACTTGTGTTTGCTAGCGAAGTCTTTTGTGGGAATGGCAATGAGTTCATTTCGGAAGATACGGTTGGGTTTATCGTGATGGGTCCTTCTTACAGATCGGATCCAACCTTTTGGAATGCTGAATTCACCATCCAATTTATCAAACTCATCCGCAGACCGGGCTACGAAGAACCGCCAACCTGGGAGCAGAAGTCGTTGACCACGATAGATTTTATAGGGTTTAGTTAGGTGATTAGCTTTCGCCAGTTCCTCTACATTGTTATAACAGAACCGTGCAGTCAATGATCTAAGTGTATCGCGCGCCTCTACGCGGTATGTTGGTTCAAACGCGGGGATGTTTATGGTCTGCCCCGTTTTAATCTGATCTGGGCTGCGAACTTTATTCATCCGGAGGATCGTAGCAGCAGGTGTTCTCGTCAAAGTAGCAATTGCCTTTATTGTATCGCCGACCTTCCAAACATATGGAAATGTGACGTTCTTATTTTGCCATAACTTGAATGTACGCTTCACTTTTTGACCAGGAAGGGGTCGAAATCGCCAAGTTTGTGTTAGATAGGGTGGACGTTCGATCGACAACAACTTCTTATCAGAACAAGGTAAGTTTTTCTGTTCTACAATCCCCATTTTGTTAGTATACCAGTTGGCTTCCTCAACAAATGCACCCTGCTCCTCATTCCAACTAGAAAGAATCACTTTTACTTCGGAAAGGGCACGTCGGTCCACCTCATCAATCACACGAACCCAAAGGTCATATCTTTCGTCGATTGGTGTGGGTTTCCAATCGGGATGGGCCTTTTGAAATTGAACTCCACCTACGTGCCTTCCATCCGCAAACTGCATAATCTTGGCGTTAAATGGTTGATTCACGCTTATTTCTATCTCGGGAACTCTGACTGAAGCCTCAGCTCTCTCTTTCTTCTTGATTTGTAGCTGTGGAACGACCAAAGTTCGGTAACTCTCGAATTCTATCACAGTTTCTCTCGGACCAATAGTTACGCGCTTGGCACCACGAATTAAGGTGAATTTTCTGATTTCCTTTTCACCTTCAAGCACTTTTGGTGGATCAAAATATTCCGGGCCGTATTCTTTTGAGTCGGGATATTTATTCTGTACACCTCCAATTTGATTCGCAAATTGCATATCCGCAAAGGTAATGCAGAGCGATGGAAGAACTAGTTTCAATAATTTTTCGGTTTTGCGTTGGCCTCCATCAATACGGATTGTATCATCCTCATCACCAACTCCGGTAATGAAAAACATATGGCTACCTGACCATTTTATAGGTTGACTCATCATCTTCACCTCACAATATACTTAGGTTGCGTAGTGCAACATTATTTGTTCCTTTGATATTCGCCTTCCATGGATTACCACCGGCTGCCGTCGCATCTTCATATAGTAGCGGATCATCATCGTGGTCTAGTTCAACAAGGATACAATAGTGGTTTCCCCATTCATCTCCGCCTGGAACTTCCGCCTCTTTCGGAATCCATTTCTGATCGAATTCTAAATCGAAAAATCCCACTGCGGGAATATTAATTTCCTGCTCGATATTATTGCCATCTGGATCTTTACAGGGTTTCCAATCATCGGGGGCTGCCCAAGGACGTGTGTATTTAATTTTCACTCGTGTTTTGATAGCAGGTGAATCTCCTAAGTTGTGAACACGCACATGGACCGTGTGCTCATCATTCCAATGCAAAGTCGTCGTTTGAATCCCACCGGGTCCCAGAATTGCTACTTGGGGCGCATGGCAGAAGCATCCTCCCAAGTAAGGTTCAAACCCGTAGTCATCCTGTGCAGTCCTGACCCAAACATCAACATCCACTAATGGCATGGCTTGTTGGAACGGCGCCAGCATGCGTAACCGCCCGTGGCCATACGCATCATGCTCAAGCTCGTCATAACCTGCCGCATCTGGGTTGAGATCAAGGTCGGTACGGTCCGCAGTTTGTAAAAGCATTCCTTTGATAGCGTCTTGATAGAGATCTGGATTCTCCTCGAAGAGCAGTGCAACTGCCCCTGCAACCAGAGGGCACGCCATACTCGTTCCGCCCATTTGCACATAGCCATCATCTGTTCTAGAGTCTGCAGACCAAATGTCGTCACCAACACAAACGATTTCAGGTTTGATACGCCCATCTGAAGTAGGTCCCCGACCGCTGTAACCCGTAATTAACTCGGGAGCTGCTCCAACAGGTTTATCACACGCACCAACTGTGAGAATTGACCGTCCACAACATTCATCTGAAATGGTGTATTTATCTATGGAGAAACCGGTTAAATCGGCCCAACCGCCCTGGCCTCCGACCCAAGCACGGTAATGCACATCATTACCCCCATTATTTCTCAGGTTAATAGTCATATTAGAACCGGCATTGTTTATATAAAGCCTAATGTTTTTTCTGCTCCCTGGGATTAGGACACGATCGACTTCAATAGCATATGCATTTATATTGCCAGCGAATTCATTAGGCGGTAGTACCCAACCCGTACTATCTGCCCCACTATCAATTTGAAAGTCCAAATCTGGTCCAGTGTACCAAATATCAACCCAATTATCATTAACGTTCCAGCCATGTGGATCTAATGTAAAGACTTCAGTGGCTCCTGGTGCAATCGTTCCCGTACGGAATCCTTCGTCATCATTATCATTTCCAGCTGCCCAAACAATGGACCGTCCAAGGAATGAATCGAGCATCGCATTTCGAGCAATATCAAACTCAAGCCTTCCATCATGAGGACCAACACCAGTACCATAACTATTACTAATTACTACCGGTCGCCCTAACTCCTCTGAAACTCGGAAGATAAAAGTCAAAGCATTAATTATATCATCCTCCCAAGCCCCATTCTGAAGAGCTGCATGGCTCCATCGATAAGCTACATGTACCAGATCCGCTAAAGGCGCCCCCCCAATGTTCACCTGGGCAGCACCCCATGCTGCATTACCGCTTCCCCCTGCAATGCCTAAACAATGCATGCCATGCTCTGCTGTCGGGTTCCCTGCCCAATTCAGTGGTGAATGATCTTTCGCAATTTGATTATTCCCTGTTCCATACGTGTTAGCAAGCCCTAGCGCAGTATTAATTGCGGCATCGTCGTATATCCTCCCATAGTCCAAATCTGTAAAATCCGGACTATTCGGATTGGCCAGATCGTTGGAATACGCCTCCGGATCCTGGCCGGGTGGCTGTGCTCCCCCTGCTGCCAGATCTGGATCTTGCACCCAATAATATAGCAATCGTGTTGGATGGTTTGGATCATTGGGATCGAGAATTGAATGATGCCCTACATGGATGGGGCTGTCGATCACACCGACAATGACTCCGTTTCCTTCGGTTCCAACAGCATGAATCTGATCAATCTCTGCTTGGGGATTTGAATCTTGTAATGTTGGATAAAATGTACGGGGTAATCTAACCGAGCGTGTTGCAACCTGCGAAGCTAAGTTCGCTATTTGATCTTTCGTTCCCACGATTGTAAAGATGTTATTATTACGAGAATTGACACGAATTCCCATCGCCTTTAAATCATCCTCATTCCCCGCGAAATCAAGGATCGCTCTTATTCTCACCTTTTCCGTGGGATCTATGAATATCGGTCCAAATCTCCGGTGAGGGAGGAGGTTAAACCTACGTTTAGCAACCCCTGGCTTGATCATGTCCCGAATTTCGTCCCAGGAGGGCTCTCTTTCAGCTCTCTCACCCGGTCTTGTTGGTTTCTCTTTTTTTATTTTCTCAATATTTTTTCGAATTCTTTCATCATCCTCTTTTTTTCGTTTTTTGACCTCGTCATCCGACATTTTTAATAATCGGCGGATCCCAGATCCACACCGGCTGAGTGCCTTCTCATCGGGAATCTTCCGTGGAACTCTCCCCGGTGGAATTATTGGAGGTCTTCCTCCACCAGGAATCCTTGGAGGCAATCGTTCAGGTGGAATTCTTGGATCTCTTCTCTTTTCTCTATCCATCTATCTCACCTATACTTTATTTTTTGTAAATACACTTTATTTCTCTTATTCTTTTTATAATCTTTTATCAATTAGGTGAAACTGATAAGACAACTTTCCTGCAATTTAGCTATTACAAAAAGAAGAGCTCTACTTTTATATTCATAAAATATTCAACCTATTTAAAAAAATAAGATTAAATACTTTGGAACAGTTATCAATTAAAACAATTATAATCGAATTAGAATAGCAAGGTTGATTGATTTTAAAAGTTGATTGAAATGGCTGATGTTATTTATAATACTATTTCCATCTGTCCAGAGTGTCACCAACGCATCTCGGCTGACTATATTGAGGAAGATGGGCAAGTTTTCATGACGAAAGAGTGTAAAGATCATGGAAAGTATAAGGATCTCGTATCCATTAATGCGAAGCATTTTCGCTGGATTCAACAATATAAAATGGACTCCGAAGCGAAGATGTGCACAACCCAAACGCAGATTGATAAGGGTTGTCCTTTGGATTGTGGGATTTGTGATCATCACAAATCTGCACCCGCAATCGCTATAGTAGACATTACTTACCGTTGCAATCTTAAATGTCCAATCTGTTACGCTGCCGCTGTCAATGAGCGCGGCAAAAACATCGAACCGACTGTTGACGAACTCTACCAGATCTACAAACATTTCCGGGAAATCAAGCCGACCCCACCAGTGTGCGCTATGTACGCAGGGGGCGAGCCCACCGTTCGCGACGACTTCCCTGAAATTCTTGCGATGACCCGTGATTTAGGGTACATCCAGCGGCAAGTCGCATCGAACGGGATCCGCTTCGCGAAGGACATAAACTACCTTCAAGATTGTGTTGACTCCGGTATGAACGCGATCTATCTACAATTTGACGGAGTTGGCGATGAAGTCTACCAAAAGACCCGGAATGCAAAGCTCTGGAACCTGAAGCAGAAAGTAATTGAGAACTGTCGGGAAATTGACTTCCCAAATGTCTGTCTCGTCCCTACCATTGCCAAAGGTGTCAACGACGATCAGATCGGGAATATCATAGATTTCGCGATTGACAACATAGACATTATTTCAGTGATTAGCTTCCAACCCGTGAGTCTGTGCGGACGCGTCTCTGATGAAGAGCGGATGAATCTACGGATAACAAGTTCGCACGTGATGAAACGAGTCAATGAGTATACAAATGGGGAGAGCGGATGGATGTATCCGATGGTCGCTTTGGATAAATTTGCCAAAGTCGGCGCTTGGATGACTGGGGTAAATGAGGAACTGGAATTAACTTGCCACCCTAATTGCGGCTTCGGTACCTTCCTGTTTGTCGATCCCAAGACAAAAAAATTCAAAGATGTCACCAAACTCTTCAAAGTTCCGCAATTCCTTAAAGTCAGTGACAAATGGTACAAAAAGATGTTGGCAAAACGACAGGGGAAAAAGAAAAAGTACAGCGAAGTTTTTAATTTCGGACTCATTAGTCGCACCCTTGGGGGTCTTTTAGACCGTGCCGAGGACGGCATCGATAAAGCCCGATTCGTAGCAGAAATCCTTTCAACGTTACGAATCCCCCTAGACGATCTTGGGCATTTCACAGAACGCGCTCGATTAGTCATCAATACGATGCTCAATAGCAGTCGGGATAGCAGTGCCAACTGGCTTACGAAGGGGAACAACCTCCTAGTAGCCATGATGCACTTCCAAGACGGCTACAATATGGATTTAGAGCGTGCCTCACGCTGTCTCGTCCATTATGGGTACGTCGATCCCGTAACAAAAACCGTCAAAGCAGTACCATTCTGCCCGATGAACACTATCCACCGTGAGCGCATTGAGAATGAGCTCCTGATGGCACAGGCTGTGAGCAAGGAAGAAAAAGAAGAAAAACCGGTTCCCGAAATTTACACCGGCAGTTAACTTTCCACTTTTTTTCTCTCTATATTAATCCCTTTTTTTATAAGACATATTTTATGAGATTAAAGATATCCTTCGTAAACACGGGGAGCAAGTCATTAATTCGCTGGAAATCCTCGACTTTTTTCGTGAAAAATATCAAATAAAAGCCGGTTTTCAGGTAATCAAGATGTTTAAAGAAGAGCCACTGTCCACTCATCTCAACTTCAATTGTATCTGGAGCGATGAGATCATATTCTCGAAGCTTCTCCGCCATGTTAGCGAAATATGGACCACAGATCCGGCAAATGTTTCTGCTAGTTTCGTCCTTGTAGGCTTCTGCGATGAGGAGCACATTTTCATCAAGGAGCATAATGGCAGAGCTTTGCGTTTGTTTCATGAAATCGCGAAGGACTTCCTGTACAATCTCACCCTTTGGGAGGACTTTCAGGATCCCAGCCACAAAGGCACGGCTGAGTAATTCGAAATCGAAGATACTACTTTCATAGAACGTGATTTGCACCGTTTTCGCCAATTCTGAGAATAAGGATTTGAGTGTCTCGATTTTTTCTTGCATCTCCGGAAAATCTCTTAAATACGGGTCAACTTTATGGAGTAAAACTTGGATATACGGGTAATTCTCCGGGTTGATTCTCTCAAAAACTTCTAGGATGCTCAGAAAGTACTCGACTGATTCTGTGAAGCGTTTTGTATCCTGAATATCAATAATATAATAAAGGACGTCGGTTCCCCTGAAATATTGATCTCGCTCGAGGTACTCATCCCGATATTGTTTTTGACCACCCAAATCCCAAATTTTAATAGGAAGCCCCAAGATATTGAAGTCTGTCCGAGTAAATCGAATGGTGGGTTTAAGACTGGCAATCTGCGCAAATTTTCCCTCTAGTGTATATAATATCGACGTTTTACCGCTGTTATCTAACCCAACAAAGATAATTTTTAGAACCTGCTCACTCATTTTTAATCAAACTCACTCAATTATTCAACCCGAACGGGATTCACGAAACCCTAAGTACACCTAGAATTAAACCAATTAAGGTGAATTCCTTTTTAAATTCTCTAGAATTAATTAATAAAGGTATAAGTTGTGGTTGGATTTCGTGCGTAATTGGATGAAAATGAGACGGAGGCTGAATTTATGGCTAATGAGTATGATTTAATAATTATAGGCGCCGGGGCCGCAGGATTAACAGCAGGAATTTATGCAGGTCGCTACGGACTGAAAACTGCCCTTTTAGAAAAGCTCCTCGCAGGCGGTGAACTTGCCCTCACACCATTAATCGAAAATTACCCTGGTTACAAAGCAATAGCGGGTCCTGAATTAGTCGATCTCATGAAAGAGCATGCTGAGGTCGCTGGAGCTGAAGTCATTGAAATGGAAGAAGTTGTTGATATCAAGAAGGAAAAGGGCAGATTCCATATTCTCACGGCTTCAGAAACCGAATTCACGGCTAAAGCTATTATATTGACTGTGGGATCCGAGCCACGCAAGTTAGAAGTCCCTGGCGAAGAAGAATTCACGGGACGAGGTGTTTCCTATTGTGCAATGTGTGATGCTCCGTTCTTTAAGCAGAAAAAAGTTATTGTGGTTGGTGGGGGGAATACGGCGGTCGTCAGCGCGAAGTATCTCTCAGATTTGGGTTCCGATGTTAGTCTCGTTCATCGCCGATCAACTACTCGCGGTGAAGAGACCATCAAGCAGGATTTAATAAAGCAAAATGTTAAGTTTTACTGGAATACAGTGGTGAAGGGAATCAAAGGGGAAAATAAAGTTCATAAAGTGACCCTCGAAACTCAAGGAGCGATAACAGATGTGGAAACTGATGGGATTTTTATACACATCGGTGACGTTCCCACTAACGAATTAGCCAAGAAACTCGGGTTAGAGCTCGATGCGAAAGGTTTTGTTATTGTCAACAAAAATGCGGAGACAAATTTGAAGGGAGTTTTCGCCGCAGGAGATATCACTGGTGGTATCTTACAGGTTTCAACAGCTGTGGGTGAGGGGACGATTGCAGCGGTCAACGCCTACCTCTACTTAAAAGGGGGCTGGTACGGTGATGAAGACGCCAAAGAATGGAGTGATTGAAGCCTCTACCTTGTAAATTTTACTCTTCTCATTCATGTTAATCCCTTAAAAATCCATTTCCAATTTTTCTTGTTCCAAAAGGATATAAGGAGGAAACTACAGAATAATACTTGACTATTCCCTATGGAGGCTTGATGGTGGGATTAGTCTAAACATGCAGGTGAAGGGACGAATGGCGTTTGATCCTAATTATTTAAGCAAACCCCAGAAAAAAGTCGCACAGCACGCGATAAAATCAGTTGAAAAGAACCTAAAATTTGGAAAACCAACTTCTTCCATCCTCGGTCTGAATCCCTATTATGGCGTGCAAGAGTTAGAGGAAGCCGATGGGGTGGAGATTAAATTTGAATCCAAGGAGCTGGAAAATGAGATTAAACTCATCCGAACTTATGCGGATCAATATGTTAAAGTGGTTTTTAAATTTGAAGAAACATTGAAAGAGCTTGTCCTCCTCTCCACTACTCATCCCCATGAGCAATACAATGCCCTTCACTATCTATGGAGTGGCGTGATCGATTTCCCAATCTCGGATCAATTCGTTTTTGGACGAATAGCTCCCAATCTTGTACCTTCCTTTAGAACCGGGACCTATTGTTTTGTCCCTTTTGAAATAGTAGTACCCGAGATTCAAGAGCAACTGGATCGTGTCATCCGTGATACTCACGTCGAAGATTTTTTAGATTCAATCACAAAAGGCGATGGACATTCTATCATTTTCAACAAACTTAGAGATAACTGGGAGCTTCTAGAGCGAATGAGAGGTATGCCCAAACAAATAGAAACTAGAGCCTCGATGGGCAATGAAGTTATCGATGAGTTCAACAAGAATCCATCATTAAGAAAAATCCTGAGCCACATTGGGCATCTTGGAAGTACAGTAATACGTGCCTTATTTATATCTAGAATTGTGGATATCCTGCGTATTATGCCTGACATGAAATTCCGTTTTATTGGGGCAAAAGCCAAAGCAAAATTTGCAGGTCTCGGTGTTTTATCGGTGGCTGCAGTTGCGATGAATCCCGCAGCTGCCGGACTCGCCGCAGGGGCGGCCAGAAAAGAGTTTATGCAAGCCGAACAGATCATTGAATTCAATCGGGTGGAAATTTCAGACGCCTTTACAGGGTCCAATAAGAACATCTTCACACTTATGAATGTGAGCCCGCCCACCATTGGGACTCCTGAATGTAATTTACGGTTAGGTCCTCCTAACCTCCGCAATAAAAAGGAACGCACCGAAATGGATATCTCTCTGCTCGGTATCCCCGGAAATTTTGTGAGCCTACTCCAGATGGCGAACTATTCTGAGGTTCATGATCCCTCTCTGAAGGCCTTTAATCTGTTGATTAATGAGTTGTATAAAATTTCTTAATTATTTTTCACTTGTTTTTAAGGGCTTGACTAGATAGATTACGATTATAAACCCTAGGAAGACAAAGAGCCAATCAAAGCCTGGGATATAATCCTCAGCTATGTTTTGACAGGTGTTGTCTTGAATTGTGTTTCCCCAACACTGGAATTCTGAAATGCATGCGTCACAATCCGTAATGAAATTGCCTATTACATAATTATTATTAGAGAATTCTTGGAGTCTGATTCCTATAGGACTCATGGATACATTATTATTAAGAATGTGGTTGGAAAGGCTATGGTCACCACATCGAATCCCCTCCCATGAGCTATTGGATATAACATTACTAATGTACTGATTTTGATGAGAGTTCCAGTTATTAATGCCCAACCGATTATGCCGGATTGTATTTTGGGCAATATAGTTATTATCGCTTGAAAAGCGAACTGAAATCCCAGTCCAAAGGTTAGATGAAATCGAATTATTGAGAATGGTATTGCTTTTCGAACCCCCTAACATAATTCCATAATCCCCTGAACTCATGGTGTTATTGACGAGCGTATTATTATTTGAATCATCCAAATCTATTCCTATTTCGGTATACTGCATCGCTATATTGTTTGAAATATTATTAAAGTTCGAATATTTTAAAAAAATTCCATAGGATGATTCAACAACACTATTATTATCAATCAGATTATGATTTGAGTCCAGCAGGTTGATATTAAAACCATCATTAGCCTTCACTGAATTATTGAGCAATTTTGAGGTATTTACATTCTCTAGGAAGATTCCCGCTTTAGCAAGAAGATTAAAGTTGGCAGTATTAGAAGTTACCCTAAGATAAGTGGAATTAACAGCGTGAATTCCAGCTGAAAAGGTGTTATTGCTGGCGGTATTCCGGGTAACGTTGATGTGGCTAGTTTTATCGAGTAGAATCCCAGCTGAGAGAAATACATCACTATTATACATCGCAGTATTATTAATCAACCGAAGGTTACTAGAATTATACAAATAAATACCAATGTTATTACTATTTGCAGTGTTATTGGTGATAGTAACATTATTAACATCACTGAAATGTATCCCTCTCGCGACGTTTGAAGAGGCACTGTTATTCATGATTAAAATTTCTGAAACTGCAGAGGCTCTAATTCCATATACATTACTATTGAATGTGTTGTTGCTAAGGATTCCATGGGAAACATTGTGTAGTCTTACACCAGAAGTTAAACTAAGTACGGTACAATTTTGAATCAGAAAATAGACCGAGGTATTTTCAATCGAGATTCCAGTCGATGCGCCTGAGTTGATATAATAATTTTCAATTATGTATGGATTAGTTTGGTTCCCTGATCCCGGAAACGCTGCGAAGCCACTATCTCCAATAATAGAAATTGGGGCATCTGCTGATTCAATTATGGCGCCCTCGGAAAATGCATTTATCCTTGTTTTTCCACAATTTATTTGGGTGAGAATGGTAATTGATAAAGTTAAAGCTAATCCAATACTTAAAAGGAGAACTAATCTTCTTTGCATTCTTTACACTCTATTTTTATATTCTAAAAATTTAACCGATCTCTCCGTTCCTCTTTTTTTTAATGGTTAAAAATAGTGCAAATGTTAGTAAAATAAAAACCCAATCAAAGCCCGGAATATATTCGCCTGTGATATTTTGACAGTTATTATTTTCGATGACGTTTCTGAAACAGGTTATTTCAGTGATACATGCTGAATTGTTGATTACTGTGTTCCAAGTAACTGTGTTATCATTCGAGAGCTCCCACAAGGCAATTCCCTTATTATTATGATTACATGTATTGTTATATATCGTATTAAAGCAGCTGTGGTCGAAGAGCGAGATCCCGCTATATTGAGTATAGCTCGCCGTATTTTGCGCCACAAAATTATAGCTCGCAGTATGTAAATAAATTGCCAAGCGACAGAATAAAACGGTATTCTCCATAACTCTATTATTATCTGAATACCATAATAATAGTCCCACATTTCCTGTAACAGAGGTCACGAGATTGTGCGATATATTATTATATGATGAATTAGCTAAGTAAATTCCATTCCAACCCACATGGACTGTATTATTTTCAACTAAATTATAATGTGATAAGTAGAGCTCGATATTTTCATCTTGATTGCTCTTTGCAGTGTTGTTGAACAGTTTGGAGTGATTTACATTATTTAAAAAAATTCCTTCTTTATAAGAATTAGAGTTGGCGGTATTAAAAGAGAGAGTGATATTTTCAGAATTGTATACAGAAATTCCATTTGTCCAAATATTATTACTTGCAGTATTCTGAGAAACTGTGCTATGTCGTGTATTATTTATTCTAATCCCACCAAATGGCCCAAATAAAAATCCCCCATTATTCATTACCGTGTTGTTTATCATTCGAGTATAATTTGAATGAACCACATATAAGCCTATATCATTGCTATTGGCTGTATTATTGGTAATCAAGAGATTAATAGCATTACTTATATCAATTCCATAATCATAATTATTACTCAGACTATTATTTATGATTGTGAGATTAGTGCAGTAAGTTGAACTGATTCCAGCTTGATTATTTCTAAGAGTAGTGTTCTCAATTAGTCCATTTGAAACATTATCTAATTTGATACCACTATCAAAATTTGTGATAGTACAATTACGGATTATGAAATGAACTGTTGTATTTTCAATCCAAATGCCCGCTGTAATTCCGCTATTAATTACATAATTTTCCAGTACATAAGGTTGGTTTTCAGTTCCTACCCCTGGATATGGTACAAAATCACTGTTATTAAATATTTGGATGGGCGGATCAGCTTTAATTTTTAAATCCACTGAATTCACAGGAACTGATTCCTGTTGATTGCCTGCTCTTAATAACGTGATTGAAAAAAGTAAAACAAGTATCAAACCCAGGAAAACAGGAAATCTCTTTCGCATATTCCATCCATCTCTAAATTGTATTTGTAAATGTGGAACCTGAAATACAAAGGGGGAGATGTATTTCGATTAGTTTTTAATAGTTATTGGATCAATTAGGATTTAAATTATGATGTAAAATGGTTGTCCTCAAATAGACGTAAGGATCATTATTGATTAAAAATCAAGCATAAGGTGGATCGAGGCGAGAGAAGATGCGCGCTGGGGCAGTTATATGTCTTATTACCGGCTTAATTAGCATATTTTTCATGTATTTTTTCGCTATGTACACAGACATCGATGGTATGACAATTTATTACGCAACTGGGCTGGGTTTAATAAAGAATATGCCGTATTTATTTACAAATGCATCCTCCATTGCAGCTGGAATGATGTTACCTATCGCCGTTTATTATCTTGTTCTAATTGCATTTATTTTCATGTTAGCTTCGCCATTTTTAATCTTAATTGGAATTAAACGGCGTGCGACTGCAATAATCGGATCTCTTTTTGTTATTTTTTTAGCACTAACGATGATTGCGGGACATCTCCTAGTGCAATTAGCGAGTATTACAATGTTGTTTGACGGGCTGTACATTATGTGGGATACGTGGGCGCTTGTTTCTGGAACCCCATCTGTCCAATTGAGTGGGATGAGTCTGATGCTAATTGTTGGTGTTATTGCCTTCATAGGAGGCTGCCTCGGGCGTGGTCCGAAGGTTGAAGTTTATAAAGGGCGAACGCGGGAGGAAGCAGAGCCTACACCCGAAGAACCTACAGTTCAGCTCCCCAAGAGTCCGCTTGGACTGCGATCTCTGTCTTTTCCCCTGGATTATTCTGACTTACCTGCGGAAACAATGAGACCCGAAATAAACGTTCCTATAGACTACTCAAAGGCAAAGGAAGTGGTACCAGCGGACGCTGAGATCCTCTACAGTACATTGATGAGCGGTGTGTATACTTTTGGACCGCTAAAGGAAACTTGGATTTCACATATATTAATCACAACTCGAGGTGTAGCCTTCTCTCGCCCAGCAAGTATTGGGGATATCCCGCGTGTTTATTTCACTCCTTGGGATGTAGTAAGCGCTCCGCTCAAAGGACGTTTCACCATAAAGATAAGTGCATTAGCGTACTACAACTTCAAACTCTACAGAGCTGCTAACTATGAAACCAAAGAGAGCTTTAATTTGCGGTTCAAACACTTTGGAGGCAAATTTAGACCGTTGAAGAAAGCTTTTGACAAGCAATGGAAAGCTGAGAAGAAAATATTTAAGGCGGAGCGAAAAGCCGAAAAACAGAGGCTGAAGGAAGAGCGAAGGCGAAGAAGGGAAGAATAAAGAGTCTAAATCCTCAAAATTCACTAAATTTCAATCGATATCCTATCAAACATAAAGAGAGAAACAGAATTTGATACGGTGATGGAGAAGCTAAAGAATGGAGTGATTAAAGCTTTTTTCTTGCTTAAACTATAATTTGCATCTTCTTCTTCTTCGATTCGGCAGAATTGATCTAGAATAAATAGGATTATTTTCCTAGTACTTCTTAGTAGTCGAAGGTGGAATTAAATGAATTATGAGGAACAATTAGAGTGCAAGAGACCGGAATGTACAGGGACTCTAACAATCCCAATCAAAATCGTCGTGAAAGAGAATTTAGCGGCGATTATATCCCGCTGTCCTAAATGTCGAAAGAAATACAAGGTTAATTTCCATATGCAGGAGCGCCAGCAATGGCTCGCTCTTATCCGGAAGTTATTCCTGAAATGCGAGGTTTGTGGGGAGCCCCTTTCGCCTAACTGGCATATTATTGGAAGCGGTCATTCAGCTTTCACCTCTCAATTTGGATTCGATACCATTTTTAGACTAGGTAATCCCTGCTATAATTGTAGAAAGAATGATGCAAAAGCCTGTAGCGAATTTTTATGGTCTGATATTAACCCCCTTCCTCCACCACCGCCCCCTAAGACGCAGTTGAGTTCACCACCCATTAATAACTTATTCTGCACACAATGCGGGACATCAATCAAGCCAGGAACCCGGTTCTGCGCTGCCTGCGGCTCCAAAGTCTAACTTTCTCTCTCATTTTAGATTTGATATCTTTAAAAAATTAATATAGGAGTAGCTCTTTACTATTAAATATCTAATTATATTAGGTGGAAGCGATGAGTTATTTAGATCAATTAAGTTGTAAGCGGAAGAATTGCGCTGGAGAGTTAATGGTTCCCATTAAACTGATCATGAAAGGCGGGAGTGTTATCTATGTAGCCCGATGCCCACGATGCCACGTATCCTACAAAAAAATCCTCCCCGTAAGTGATAAACAGGGGTGGCTCCCTCTTGTAGCTAAATCTTTTTTCCAATGTGACTCGTGTGGAACCCCAAACGAAGATAATTATATGATGGTGGGTTCTAACTATGCTGCCTGGCACAGTGCCAGAGTAAAGACGATAACGACCTGTAAAAATTGTCGAAAAAGACGTGCGAAAGTGGTTTCTAAGGTTATATGGAATGATATTATCAAAGAAATCAAGGGACCTGTCGAACTTCCTGCCCCTGAAATCAATTGTCCCCATTGTGGTAATAAAATGGAGCCAGGTGCAAAAGCTTGCCCGGATTGTAAGAAGGACGTAATTTGTAGTGCTTGTGGCGCTCCCATTGCCTCGGGGGCTATGTTCTGTTCGTCCTGTGGTGAGAAGGTTGTTACCTATACAGTTCCTGTGAGTGAGGGACCTACCAAGGATAATGTGTGTCCAACCTGCCAAGAAGAATATGATGAGGGATCGATCTTCTGCCCCGTTTGCGGGCAAGAACTTGTGTGCGATAAATGTGGGAATGTAAACCGCGAAGGCGCTCTGTTTTGTACTAACTGCGGTGACGCCGTAACCAAAGGCGAATTGAGCGAGTGAAACTCCCCTCCTTTTTTTTCTCCCTCTCCAGAATTTTTTTTTCGTTTAATTAACGGATGAATAAATTAGTTTATGAACTAAGTGCTTTCAAGGTGCCTTCATCAGTGAGCGCAACTGATATTACTTTTGAAACCCCATTTAGATTGGTAACACCGTACAGTTGGTTAGTATAGCGCATCGCGATATCTCGGTGTGTAATCATGATGCACTGCGATTCCTTGGAGATCTTTTCAATCACCTTGGCAACTTTCCGGACATTCATCACATCCAGCGCTGCATCGATCTCGTCAAAAACGTAAAAGGGGCTGGGATCAACTTTCTGCATGGAGAAAATCAGTGCAAGTGCCGTTAATGATTTTTCCCCACCGGACATAGCTTGAATACTCTTCACCTTTTTACCCCCCGGTTTCGCAAAGATAGTGATTCCACCCTCAAAGGGACGCTCGGGATTCTCCAATTCCATCCTAGCCTTCCCACCTGCGATCATCTCGAAGATTATCCCGAACTCCTTGTTGATACTATTAAACAGGTTGAGGAAGATCGTCTTTTTCTCGAATTCAATCTTATTAATGAAGTCGACAATGACTTTCCGTTCTTGGTTCAAATCCTCGCGACGTGCGTCGAGTTCATCAAACCGTAACTTCGCTTCTTGGTACTGGCGAACGGAAAGGGCATTCACAGGCTCCAAATTCCTCTTCCGATTAATCCCAGCTGTGATTTCCATTTCAAGTTGCGATTCATTTACAGGTTCCGCAATTTCTACTAGGTCAATCTCAAGTTCCCGAATCTGCTTTTCAATATTGGAGAGTTTTGTAATAGCTCCCTCATTCTTCACCTTGATATCTGAAATTTGTTGCTTGATACGTTCTATTTTTCGATTAATTCCCCCTATTTCTTTCTGCTGGTCAGATATAGAAGCTTGTTGGTTCTCGACCTCATTTTGTAATTGGGAGAGTTGGGTCTTTAATTGTCCCTCAATCTCCTTAAATTCATTTAACTGATCACCCTGTTCGGTTTGTGAATTAGTATATTCCTCAATGTCTTTTTCGATTTGTATATAGGCTTGATCAATGGCTTCAATCCGCGATTTGTTATCCTGGAGATTCCGGGCAAGGATCACATTAATCTGATGATCTTTTTCCCGTTTCGTTGCATTTTTTGCACTGACTTCTTTCTCAATTTTAGAGATTTCCTTCTCTATTTTACGCACCTTTTGGAATAAATCCTTAATTTCACTTTTCTCAATCTCAGATTTAAGCTCATCACGCTCTGTTTCCATTGTTTTTATGCGCTGTTTGAGTTCTACCCGTTCTTGAGAAAGATTGGTCATAATGGTTTCGGCCCCATGAATTTCTTGAGTTATTGATCCCAGTTCTTTCTCATTCTTTTCAATCACGATTTCATTCTGATCTAATTGACGATTTATATCTTCAAGCTGCTTCTCCCGGGATTTATTTTTTTCGAGGACATTTTCATGTTTACGTTTAATTTCATTCAATAAGACTACAAGGCGTTTATACTTCATATTATCGAGTTCGAGTGCAGAGGATAACCTCTCAAGCTCTTTCTTTTCATGCATTAATTTCTCGGCTAACTCCGGGATTAATTTCTCGGCAAAATTACGATTTGCTCCCCCACTAATTACCCCTTCTCGCGAAATTGAATCGCCATAGGGTGTAATAATATCTTTTCCATATGATTTCTCTTCAACCTGTCGCATCCATATATCAATTGCCTCTCGCAGGTTTTCTGCAATAAGAGTATTTTGAAAAATATTATTGATTGTTCTTAAATTTTTCTCTAATTTATCAAAAAAGGCAAAACCTTGCTTTGCTTCCGCTGTAATTTGTTTCAACTCTTCTAAGGGGATGAAAGTGGCGCTCCCAATTCCTGACTCCCGTAAAAAATTAATCGCAGCGATTGCACTCATCGCATCATCTACTACGATGGAGTTAAGATAGGGTGTTAAAGCTACTTTTTCCTTGATTTCCAACTCATCCAAGGGCAATAAATCACGTAAAACTCCTATAACTCCCTTAATCTCCTTATTCCGGGCTTTTTCCAAGAGTTTTGCTATAACGGGGTTCGATTCCTGATCTTCTGTGAAAAATGTCTTAATGGTCTCAATTTTTGCCTCAATAGAGGATGTTGAATGTTGGGTTTCCAGTTTTTTTCGTGAGAGTTCCTCAATACTCTCCTCATAGGCTTGGCGTTTTGCCGCTGAAGATTCGAGCTGCCGCGCAGCCATAGCTAAAAGGTTTTTGGATTGTTCAAGCTCGGATAGGATTACCTCACGGCGTTCTTGCATTTGTTTATTTTCCTTTTTCCGCCTTTCCACATCATTCTTTTTCGTAAGATATGATGATTGTTTAATTTGAATAGTCGAATCCTTCATTTGTGACTGAATTTCAGCATTTGTTAGTAATTTTTCTGCCTTATTGATTTGCCCTTGAAGTTCCTCATAATGATCTTGTAAGACTTTGTATTCCGAGTCACGTTGGGCAATTTGTTGATTTATATTCTGCTGAATATTACTTTTTTCTTTCTTTTGGCGTTCCAATGTGGTGATAGTATCATCAATTTTAACGATTTCTTCTTGACTTTTTTCGATTTGATCTTGAATTTCATGAATTTTTTTCTGTGCTTGAACTTTATCTTGCTGGAGTTCGGTAATCCGTTGTTGTCGATTTTTAATATCACGTTTTAATCCGGTTACTTTTGCCCTTAACTCTGAATAATTAGCCTGATTCTTTTCCACTTTTCCAGATTTCTCTTGGATGACCTGCTTCACATCTTGAATTCTTTGGCTTACCCCACTAATCCCTGCCTGCTTCTCCGCTCGTACTTGTTCATGTTCAATGATTTTCTTGTTTAACTCCTCTATTTGAGCTTGATTCTCTTTCATATCTAACAGATGATTTTTATGTTTACTCGAAATCAGTAACGTTCTTTTATCATAAACTTCTTCCGAAACCTGCTCCCATTCTTCATAATTTTCTTTTTCCTTTGCTAAACTTTTCACACGATTCTCAGACTCTCGAATCAGAACATCTAGTTCATTGACCTTGACCTCTGCCCTATCTAGCTCTTCCAAAGCTTTTAATTTCTTCTCGTCAAACTCCTTAGTTCCTGCCAGGTCTTCAATCATTTCCCGTCGCGCCTCGGGGTGCATGCTCGCTAATTCGGCAATCCGCCCCTGAAGCACGAGGTTGAATCCCTCTTTCACATCAATATTCGCGATCTTCAATTTATCCATAATTTCAGTGCGAGTACTCCGTTTTCCATTGAACCGATAGACTGAACCACCACCACCTGCTTTGATCTCGCGTTGAACGCTCACTTCATCAGAGGGCACAGGAATTCGGTGGTCACCATTATCAAAAATGATATTTACAATAGCCTTTTCAGCAGCTTTATCACCCGGTCGTGTCCCTGCGTAAATTAAATCAGCTAATTCCTTTGCCCGTAAGCTTTTTGTGCTCAGCTCCCCTAAAACAAAAGAAATTGCATCAACTACATTGGATTTCCCACTTCCATTCGGACCAATAATCCCTGTAAAGCCTAAGGGGAAATCTAAATCTATCGTCCCAATACCGTAGGACTTGAAACCGGTCATAATTATATTTTTAATATAAACCATGAAGATCCCTATGATTTAGTTGGCTATCTTGAAATAAGAATTCATCTCATTTAATATTGAACATAAGATAAGTTTAATTTTTTCAAAGGATTTTATAACAGTTCCCTTCAGGCAATGTTTTTTAGTGAAAGAAGCCGTAATGAAACACTCTCAAGTTTTATGAATCCAACTTCCTCCAATTTGGAACCTTTCTAAAAGCTCCCCACAAATTGGATCTTGACATTCCTCTTTTTGGTTCGAAGCCGCAGATATTAAAATTATTTTTAGGAGATACAATCAATCCTTTGTTATCCAAAGTCAACATATTTATAAATCCTATTTATCAAGATCATTTTGTTTAACTAGTTTTCATTGTGAAAAAAATACTTGAGAAAAGGTGAAAAACCGATGAAAAAACAGCATAAATCTCGGATTCTATTTCTTTTAATGATAAGCCTTCTTTTACTCTTACCGATTTTAACTTTAAATAATCAAAATATCAATAATATTGAAACCAAAGACTCACTCGCTGACGTTTTATTAAGTACAAAAAGTTGGGATTATAATGGAACCGTTATTAGCAATACGATTGGAAATCAATCAGAACCTCAGATTTGCAGCGATGGAGCTGGTGGAAATATCATTGTATGGGCAGATCGTCGCGGATCCTATAAAGATATATATGTTCAGCGGATTGATTCTAAAGGAGTAGCTCAATGGACGCTCAATGGGACTGATATTTGTACTGAGGCATATAACCAACGTTCGCCCCAAATCTGTAGTGATGGACAGGGTGGTGCAATTATCACTTGGGCTGATGGTAGGCATGATATTAGCGGCAACAGCGATAATATCTATGCCCAACGAATCAATGCCACGGGATACCTATTATGGGATAGCAACGGAACTGCGATTTGTACAAGTAATGATGATCAAAGGGACCCTCAACTTATTAGCGATGGAAGCGGTGGTGCTATCATCACGTGGGTCGATTTAAGAAATGGGATTGATTATAATATCTATGCTCAACGACTCAATTCATCTGGAAACCCATATTGGGATAGTAATGGGACTGTTATTTGTAATTCATCGTCAACTGACGAAGTAGGAGCTCAGCTTGTCAGTGATGGGTTAGGCGGCGCTATTATTACTTGGTTTAAAATTTGGAATGTAAGTGATTATGATATTTATGCACAAAGAATCAATGCAAGCGGTACCACGTATTGGACTGCCAATGGAACTGCCATTTGTACGGCCACTAGCCGCCAATCCGACTCTTTCCTCATCAGTGATGGCAATCAAGGAGCTATCGTAGGGTGGGTGGATGAAAGAAATGGAAACCCTGATATATACGCTCAACGGGTAAATAGAACAGGGGATGGCCAATGGGGTACTAATGGAGTCCCGATTTGTACAGCTAGCTTTAGCCAGTTAGATCCTGATATTATCAGTGATGGGGTAGATGGGGCGATTATTACATGGCATGATTTTAGAAATATGGCTGATGATAATATTTGGGCCCAACGGATCAATTCTACTGGTGGGGTGCAGTGGCCCGTTGATGGAGTTGCAATTTGTATAGCCAGTAACGATCAACAGCTACCTACCCTCGCCAGCGATGGAATGGGTGGCGCAATTATTACATGGGAGGATCCGAGAACTGATATTTCTGATATTTATGTGCAATGGGTTAATTCAACGGGAAATATTCAATGGGGATCAAGTGGGGCTGCGATATGCAATTCAGCTAATGAACAATCCGCAGTTCAAATTATCAGTACTGTTTTAGGAGCTGCAATCATTGTCTGGCAAGATCTTCGATCTGGAAATTTAGATGTGTATGCACAACTCATTGAAGTAATTTCACCGAGTAACTTTTCAATCATCTCAGCAGTTGGTTGGGTTACTAATCAGACTCCTGATGTGATTTGCCAGTTTTTTGAGAATCTTAGTGGTGTAGATGTATCAACAGTGGAGTATGCTTATTCCACGAATAATGGGAGTGGGTGGTCAGGTTGGTTACCCGCAGGTGTATTCAACGATTCTGCTTGCCTAAATCCCGTCACCGACGGCACCACGGGCTGGCTCTATGCCAAAGCTTCGGCCGTGCCCTTTAATCAGGATTCAGACTACCTCAACCTAATTCAATTCCGTATCCGTGATCTCTCCGGCAATTTGGGTACTTCAAGTTCGACGACCATAAAAATCGATGCCACCGCACCCGGAACCTTTTCAATCATTACTCCCTTGGATTGGACTACCAACCAAACTCCTGATGTAATTTGCCAGTTTTCTGAGAATGTTAGTGGTGTGGATATATCTGCAGTGGAGTATGCCTATTCCACGGATAATGGGAGCGGTTGGTCTGCTTGGCTACCCGCGGGAGTGTATGTCGATGTTATTTGTCAAACTTCAGCCATTGATAATAGTACGGGGATATTTTATACTAAAGCAACGGCAGTACCCTTCAATCAGGATTCAGACTACCTCAACCTAATCCAATTCCGTGCCAATGATTCCGTAGGCAATAGGGGGACGCAGAGTTCGGCGATCCTAAAAATTGATAACACAGCCCCCGGAACCTTCTCGATTGTAACACCCTTGGACTGGACTACCAACCAAACTCCAGATGTAGTTTGCCAGTTTTCCGAGAATCTTAGTGGTGTGGATCTATCAACAGTGGAGTATACCTATTCCACGAATAATGGGAGCGGCTGGTCAGCTTGGTTACCTTCGGGGATTTTCACCGATGCCACCTGCTTGACTCCTGCTACTGCTAATGCCACGGGCTGGCTCTATGCTAAAGCTTCGGCGGTACCTTTCAATCAGGATTCTGATTACCTCAATCTAATTCAATTCCGTGCCAATGATTCCGCAGGCAATATGGGGACGCAGAGTTCGGCGACCATTAAAATTGATGCCACGGCGCCCGGAACCTTCTCGATCGTGACACCCTCAGGCTGGAGCACCAACCAAACTCCAGATGTA